>NZ_JAYMEI010000017.1:0-89079 GCF_037029365.1 Leeuwenhoekiella sp. CH_XMU1409-2
TCTAGCCGGCAGGAAAGTTCACCCATCCTTTTCTTTTGGAAAATTAATTCAAAATCATTTTACAAACCTAAGAGCCGACAAAGGCAGGCTCATGAGGCATTGCACGGAAACGAATTTTCAATTTCGAGGCAAGTCTTGGAGTATTAAAACCTTTAGCGGTGCCAATAAAGCGCATAAAAAAACCGGCTTCAAGCCGGTTTTTAAATATGATATTGTTGCAAATTACATTTGCTGATTAGCAACAATAGAAATTTCTAATTCGATATCATCGTTGATGAATTTGTCACCAAGGTTATCAAAAACAGATTTAGAACCGTAGTTTACATCCCAATCTGTACGATCGATAGTGAATGGCTCAGACTTTAAAGTCATTGTGTTACCAGAAACTTCATAAGTTACAGGAAATTCAATGTTCTTTTTAGTTTCTTTTAAAGTCAAGTTACCTGCCATCATTTTCTTTCCGTCTTCACCTTCAGTGATTCCTGTGATTTCAAATGCAGCTGTTGGATATTTTTGAACATTAAAGAAGTCACCTTCTTTACCTTCAACAGTTCCTTTTAAGTGATCTTCAAGACTTGCTTTTTGATCTCCTTCTAAATCTTGAACCGTGATAGAAGTCATATCGATAAGAAAGCTTCCGCTTATTTGATCACCTTCAACACGTACAACTCCAGATTCAAGACCTACAATACCATCGTGTGTTCCGGTTGGTTTTTCACCTAACCATTTTATTTCAGAAGCTTCTTTGTCAACCATATATTTGGTTGCTTCTGCAGTTGCCTCAACAGCAGCTTCAGCTTCAGCAGCTTCAGTTTCGTTTTTCTTTTCGTCTTTACAAGATACTAAAGCTGTAACCATCGCAGCCATAGTAAAAAGCGTTAAAAATTTAGTTTTCATTCTATTTACCTTTTTTAGTGTTAATTGAGAGCTCAAAATTAACAGAAGAATTGGTTTTACCTCTTAAATAAACTATAAAATATATCGGTGACATTTTGACATTTTTGTAGAATTGGCAGTACTTTTGCCGTTTGCAAAGCAAATTAGAAAAACAATGAGTTCAGAAAATAAAGAAGAAACACTTCACGAGAACGAAGAACATAAAGCACAAGATGTGCAAAGCGCTGAACATGAAGCTGAAGACAATGCTTCTAGTGCTGAAGCTGCCGAGACCAACGAAGATGAGTTGGCGAAATATCAAGCCGATTTAGAGAAGGAAAAAGATAAATTCTTGCGTCTTTTTGCTGAGTTTGAAAACTATAAGCGTCGCACAAGTAAAGAACGTGTTGAACTGTTTAAAACTGCCGGTCAAGAAGTGATGCAGGCGATGTTACCTGTTTTAGACGATTTTGATCGCGCGATGGTTGAGATTGAAAAAGCAAAAGACAAGAATCTTGTTAAGGGTGTTGAGCTTATAAGTAATAAGTTGAGAGAAACCCTTAAGGCAAAAGGTCTAAAGCAGATGGAAGTGCAAGCCGGCGATGCCTTTGACGCAGACGTACACGAGGCGATTACTCAGATTCCCGCTCCACAGGAAGATTTAAAAGGCAAGATCGTTGATGTAGTGGAGAAGGGCTATGAGCTTGGAGAGCGTATCATACGTTATCCTAAGGTTGTAGTTGGGCAGTAATTGAAGATTAATATTAAAGATTGAAGAAGAGACAGGGATGAAAGAAGATTATTACGACATACTAGGCTTAAGCAAGAATGCGACCGCTGCAGAAATAAAAAAGGCATATCGTAAAAAAGCCATCAAATATCACCCGGATAAAAACCCCGGAGATACAGAGGCTGAAGAAATGTTTAAGAAAGCTGCGGAAGCCTACGAAGTCTTAGGTGATGAGAATAAGCGTGCGCGTTATGACCAGTATGGTCACCAGGCCTTTGAAGGCGGTGGCTTTGGCGGTGGCGGAGGTATGAATATGGACGATATCTTCAGTCAGTTTGGTGATATTTTCGGAAGCGCTTTTGGCGGCGGAGGTGGCTTCGGCGGTTTTGGTGGTGGTTTTGGCGGCCAGCGTAGAACCAAAGGAAGTAACCTGCGCATTCGCGTAAAACTTACCTTAGAAGAAATTGCTAATGGTGCCGAAAAGAAAATCAAGGTCAAGCGTAAAAAGCAAGCCAGCGGAACAACTTATAAAACCTGTTCTACGTGTAACGGTACCGGTCAGGTAACACGCGTTACCAATACGATTTTGGGTAGAATGCAAACCGCTTCACCGTGTACTGCGTGTGGAGGTAGCGGTCAGATGATCGACTCAAAACCTAACGACGCCGATGCTCAAGGAATGAAGACTGAGGAAGAAACAGTTTCTATCAAAATTCCTGCAGGTGTTGTGGACGGCATGCAATTAAAGGTTACAGGAAAAGGTAATGAAGCCCCCGGTAATAATGGTATAGCAGGAGATCTTCTTGTGGTTATTGAAGAGGCAGAACATGAAACCTTGAGCCGTGAGGGTGATAACCTGCATTACGACTTATACATCAGTATTCCGGAAGCTGTTTTGGGTACGAGTAAAGAGATTGATACGGTTACCGGTAAGGTGCGTATCAAGATCGAAGAAGGTGCGCAGAGCGGAAAAATATTACGCTTACGCGGAAAAGGAATTCCTTCGATCAATGGTTATGGTAAAGGGGATTTACTGGTTCACGTAAATGTTTGGACACCTAAAACCCTTAAGAAAGAGCAACGCGAATTTTTTGAAAGCATGCTTGAAGATGAGCACTTTACTCCTCAGCCACAACGCGAGGATAAATCCTTTTTTGAAAAAGTAAAAGATATGTTTTCTTAAATTTTAAGATGTTATTAAGAAAAAAGTGTATATTTGAATATCACTAATCACTAGTTAGTGATATTTTTCTTTTTCATAGCAATTTTTTTCCCATCCTTGATTCACATTAAGGGTGGGTTTTTGTTTTTAGGGCTTTTATGATTGGTTTTTGATACTAAATAATTCTTAACTGACTCCTGAGCTCTAAGGTTTTCAATATCTTTAGCCTTTATTGGCGCCATCAAAGGGTATGATATCCCAAGGCATGCCTTGAAATTCAAAATTTGCGTTTAACGAATGCCTTTTGGGATTGCCCCCGAGGTAGCTTACTTTTATCCGATCATCGAGATTTATATTCTATGACAGACCTTTTAGTCGCAGACCATATTAATAAAAAATACGGAGGATACACCGCGCTCAATGACCTATCTATTTCAGTTCCTAAAGGAAGTATTTTTGGACTTTTAGGACCTAATGGCGCGGGTAAAACGACGCTCATTCGTATCATCAACCAAATCACCATGCCTGATACGGGCAAAGTGTATCTGGATGGAGAGGCGCTAGATCAAAAGCATATCATCAACATAGGTTATATGCCTGAAGAGCGTGGCTTGTACAAATCGATGAAGGTAGGAGAGCAGGTTATTTATTTGGCACGTCTTAAAGGATTGACAAAAGCAGAAGCTAAAGAACGCAGTGCCTATTGGTTTAACCGTCTTGGGATGATGGACTGGTGGAATAAAAAGATTCAGGAGCTTTCAAAAGGGCAAGCGCAAAAGGTACAGTTTATCGTTACGGTTTTGCACAAACCCAAACTGCTTATTTTTGACGAACCCTTCAGTGGTTTTGATCCTATCAATGCTACGTTGATCAAAGACGAAATCTTAAAGTTACGTGATGACGGAGCCACGATCTTATTTTCTACGCATCGTATGGAATCTGTGGAGCAGATGTGCGATCATATTGCATTGATGCACAAAAGCAATAAGGTGCTCGACGGGCGCCTTTCAGATATTAAAAGAGCGTATCGTACCAATACCTTTGAAGTAGGGATTCAAACTGCAGATGATAGTGTTCAAAGTCTTGAAACACTTAAGAAAAATGTACTCGAGAGCGCAAGCGATGATTGGCAGCTTAATCCTGCGCAGTTTAAAACTATTAACGAGAACGACCTCAAACTTCAAGTAAAAATCCCATATGGCTTGAGTCCTAATGATCTTTTAGGCTTCCTTGCAAATAAAGGGACGATCAACCATTTTGTGGAGGTAGTGCCCACAGCAAATGATATTTTCATTCAAACCATAAACGCAAATTAATGGGGTCTTTAGCATTAATAATCAAGAGAGAATATAAAGCCCGCGTAAGCAATCGCTCGTTTATCATCATGACTTTTTTGAGTCCGTTGATCGTGGTTGGGATGATTATGTTAATCACGTATCTCACGCAACTTAATCAAGCCGGAAAGCAAACTATTGTGGTGGTTGATGAGAGTGGGTATTTTTATAAGGAATTTGAGAGCACTGCCAAGATAGATTATCTCGATCTTTCTCCACAAGGGCTGGAAACCGCCAAAGATTTGGTGGAAGAAAATAAATACTTCGGCTTACTTTATATTCCTGAAAATGTTAAGAAAAACACCTCTGGCGTTCGCTTTTACGGCAATGAAGCGCCGGGAATTTCTACAATTGAAGGAATCGAAGAGCAAATTGAAACCAAACTTACTAACGAGAAATTACTAGATCGCGGGGTTGATCTTGATCTTATAGATGCTTCAGAAACTCAAATAAGCATAACTATTGAGGATTTTGCCGGAGAGCGTACTTCAAAAATTTCAAACTGGATTAAAGCCGGTTTTGGAGGTGGTGCCGGTTATCTTTTGATGATGTTTATCATCATTTACGGCAATATGGTGATGCGCTCTGTGATTGAAGAAAAGACCAATCGTATTATCGAGGTGATCATTTCTTCGGTAAAACCTTTCAAATTAATGATGGGTAAAATTATGGGTACCACGCTTGCAGGAATTACGCAGTTTATGATCTGGCTGCTGATTGGCGGTGGTTTACTTACCTTTTTAAGTCTGTATCTGGGCTTAGAGGGCGGTGCGCCCAATGCCGCGGTGGGCAATATGGCCACAACAGATTTAGACAAAATCGAATTGATTCTTCTGGATGTACTTAATCTGCCACTTCTAAAGCTGGCGTGTTTCTTCCTGATCTACTTTATTGGGGGCTACTTTTTATACAGTTCGATCTATGCGGCCATTGGAGCTGCGGTTGATAGTGAGACCGACACGCAACAATTTATGTTGCCTATTATAATGCCGTTGATGCTAGCGATTTACGTTGGCTTCTTTGCTGTGATCGAAAATCCAGACGGTTCTATCGCGACCATATTTTCTATGATCCCGTTGACCTCACCTATCGTGATGTTGATGCGCATTCCTTTTGGAGTGCCGTGGTGGCAGTTGGCACTCTCTGTGAGTATTTTGATCGCAACCTTCCTTTTTACGGTTTGGTTCGGTTCAAAAATATATCGAGTGGGAATTCTTATGTATGGTAAAAAGCCTACCTATAAGGAAATTTTAAAGTGGATGAAGTACTAGCATGATTCAGGAGGATGTAAAAGAAACAGTAAAAGAAGGCGCCGAAAAAGTAAAGGACGTCATCGAAGAAAATGTGTGGGGAACCATAAAGGATTTTCTTAATCTGGGTATTCACTTTAAAACGGGGAATACACCTATAGATTTTACGGTTGGTCATTTACTGCTGGTGATTCTAGCGTTTATTGTGGCCACAGCTGCTTTGCGCCTGATACGCAGTTTTATCACGCGTAATATGGATCTTGAAAACGAACTCAAGTTCAAAAGCATTTTCAAGTTCATCAGGTACATCGTTTATGTCATTGTCGTGGTGATCACTTTAAGCGCTTCGGGAATTGACGTTACCGTATTGCTTACTGCTTCTGCTGCTTTATTTGTAGGTTTAGGTCTCGCCTTGCAGGATTTATTTACAGATATCATTGGCGGAATTTTCATTATGGTCGATAAATCCCTTTCCGTAGGAGATGTGATCGAGATCGACGGAAAAGTGGGTCGTGTTTTTGAAATTAAGCTGCGTACTACTCGAGCCCTTACGCGTGATGATAAGGTAATTATTATACCCAACCATCACTTCATCAACGAGATTGTTTTCAATTATACGCAGAATCATAAAACCACTCGGGAAACCGTGAAAGTAGGTGTCGCCTATGGAAGCGATACACAGCTCGTTCGTAAGATTTTGTTAGACTGCGCCAATAAACAAAATGGTGTGCTCAAGACCCCGAAGCCTACAGTGCTCTTTGAAGATTTTGGAGATTCTTCGTTGAATTTTGGCGTTTATTTCTTCATCAATGACAGCTTTTCAGATCCGCGGATCAAGAGTGAAATTCGTTTTAGAATTGACGAAGAGTTTAGAAAGAATAATATTACCATTCCCTTTCCACAGCGGGATGTACACTTTTTTCCAACCGAAAATAAATAAGAAAACCTTTTATGTCAAAATATATTCTGGTACCTGTATTGCTTTTTGTGATGTTTACGATGCGATCGCAAACCACAGATATCGCCAGGGTAGAATATATGCACATTCCGTTTAGTAATTCTAACAATTCGGTAGGACGATTCAGAGCACTTTTGCAAGTTCCTATTCCGTTAGATAAAGAGCTCAATAATATGCTGGTAGCCGGTTTTCAATATCGAAACATCAATATTGATATCAAAGATGCGGTTCCAGATGGTTTCAATATTCACGATGTGAGCACGCTACATCGTATTTCGGCTTATGCCGGATATGTGTGGCGGTTTAAAGAAAATTGGGTTTTTGGTGTAAAAGCCGGCGCCCGAATCAACTCCAATATCGCGGGCACTTTAGTTCCTGATGATTGGATTTATACGGCTTCTGTCTACGCGATAAATGATAGAAAGAAAAATTCTCCGACAAAACCGTATCGCTGGATTTTTGGTTTGGATTATTCTACAACTCCGGGGCGTAATTTTCCGCTTCCGCTAGTAAATTACTATAGAGAATTTCATCCCAATTGGACATACACCTTGGGTGTGCCCAAAACCAATGTGCGTCATTATTTGAATGACTCACATAAAGATGCACTGCAGGCTTTTGCAACCTTAGATAACATTTTTGCAAACATTCAGAACAATATGGTTATCGATGGGCGCACGGCTGAAAATATTTCGATGACCATTATTCTGGCGGGTCTGGGTTACGAACATTTTTTTACAGATCATTTACTATATTATGCCTACGCAACGCATTCTGTAAGCAATGATTTTAGATTGCGGAATAATAACCGGGATGATATTTACACGATAAATAGTGACAACACGTTTTATTTTAGAACGGGTGTGAAATTTAAATTTTAAGTATGTCAAAGATTTTAATCATAGAGGATGAGGCGGCAATTCGTCGCGTGCTCGTCAAAATTTTAACCGAAGAAAATAAGGCGTATCAGGTTGAGGAGGCTGAAGACGGTCTCGCCGGAATGGAAAAGATCAAAGACAACGATTATGATCTTGTACTTTGTGACATCAAAATGCCTAAAATGGATGGTGTTGAAGTACTTGAGGCGACCAAAAAAGTAAAGCCCGAAATCCCGATGGTTATGATTTCTGGTCACGGAGATCTTGATACAGCCGTAAATACAATGCGATTAGGAGCATTTGATTACATTTCAAAACCACCCGATTTAAACAGACTGCTCAATACAGTGCGTAATGCTTTAGACCGAAAGAACTTGGTTGTAGAAAATACGCGACTTAAGAAAAAAGTAAGCAAGCAGTACGAGATGATCGGGGAGAGCGATCCCATCACCAAGATCAAAGATATTATTGAAAAAGTAGCGCCAACCGAAGCCCGTGTTTTGATCACCGGTCCCAACGGTACCGGTAAAGAACTCGTTGCGCATTGGCTGCACGAAAAAAGTGATCGTGCAAAAGGACCAATGGTTGAAGTGAACTGTGCAGCGATCCCTTCTGAGTTGATCGAGAGCGAACTTTTTGGTCACGTAAAAGGAGCCTTTACTTCAGCAAATAAAGATCGTGCCGGGAAGTTTGAAGCCGCAAACGGTGGGACAATTTTCTTAGACGAAATTGGAGATATGAGTCTTTCGGCGCAAGCTAAGGTCTTACGTGCTTTGCAAGAAAGTAGAGTGTCTCGCGTAGGTAGCGACAAAGATATTAAAGTGGACGTGCGCGTTCTTGCAGCAACCAATAAAGACCTGAAAAAGGAAATTGCAGACGGTAAGTTTAGAGAGGACTTGTACCATCGTCTTGCAGTTATTCTAATTGCGGTACCGGCTCTTAATGACCGCAGAGATGATATTCCGCTTTTGGTAACTCATTTTGCCAATAAGGTTGCCGGCGAACAAGGTACAGCGGTCAAGAACTTTACAGATAAAGCGGTCGAAAAGCTACAAGAATACGATTGGACGGGAAACATACGCGAACTGCGCAATGTCGTAGAGCGTCTAATTATTTTGGGTGGTAGCGAAGTTTCTGAAGAAGATGTGAAACTCTTCGCTAGTAAATAATCAGCATAAAAATTTAGGCTTATGAAAGCTTCAGACTATCAAATTACGGGACCCGTAAAACTTTCAGAACGTAAAACCCACGAGGATTTTGGGAAGACCAAAGAACTCGAGCAAGAGTTGGATGAGGTAAGTAAAAAGATTGCCGATATTCAAAATGCGATGTACGCGCATGGGAAATATGCTGCGCTTATCTGCATTCAAGGTATGGACACTGCCGGAAAGGATAGTCTGATTCGCGAGGTTTTTAAAAACTTTAATGCTCGGGGTGTGGTGGTGCACAGTTTTAAAACGCCAACGTCTTTAGAATTGGGGCACGATTATTTGTGGCGTCATTACATCGCATTGCCGGCTAGAGGTAAAGTGGGTGTTTTTAATAGAACGCATTACGAGAATGTTTTGGTGACGCGCGTGCATCCTGAATATATACTGAATGAAAACATTCCTGGGATCAATGAAGTTTCAGATATTGATGAAGCCTTTTGGGAAAATCGTTTTGAGCAGATCAATAATTTTGAAAAGCACATCGCCGATAACGGAACGATCATCTTCAAATTTTTTCTACATCTCTCTAAAGAAGAGCAAAAGAATCGTTTGCTTAGAAGATTAAATAAACCGAATAAAAACTGGAAGTTTTCCGCAGGCGATCTTAAAGAGCGCGCCTTGTGGGATGAGTATCAGCAGTGTTACGAAGATGCGATTAATAAAACTTCAAAATTTCACGCACCTTGGTATATCGTTCCGGCAGACGATAAACCTACCGCGCGGTTGATTTTAGCTAATATTCTTCTAGAAAAGCTTTCGTCTTACAAAGACATTAAAGAGCCGGAACTCGATGAGAAGACTAAAAGTAATATTGATGCGTATCGCAAACAGTTGGAATCAGAATAATAGTTGAGAACTTTATAATTTCAGCATTACATTTAATGAAACTATCAAAAATCGGCACGGAAGTGGCGATTTTTCTGTTTAATGGCGTAAATACCGCAAGAGAATATTATTTTTAGGACTCATCTAAAACACAACTAATTTTGAAAAGAATTTTCCTCTTCGTCATGTTGTTTGCAGGATTCAATTTGGTTTCTGCTCAAACAACTAAAGACTCCTTACAACTGCGTAATTTTTACGATTTGTCCTTATTGAACGGGAACAGCTATCAGTGGCTTGACGAACTATCAAATGATATAGGTCCGCGTCTTAGCGGAAGCACCGGCGCAGAAAAAGCAGTGCAATGGGCAAAAAAAGAACTTGAATCAATCGGACTTGATAAAGTGTGGCTACAACCGGTAATGGTTCCCAAATGGGAGCGAGGCGCACCGGAAAAAGCACATATTGAAGGTCCTGACGGAAGCATAGACGTTCCTGTTTGTGCTTTGGGTGGTTCTATTGCTACGGCGCCTTCTGGAGTTACTGCAGAGGTTGTTGAAGTGCAAGGTCTTGATGATCTAGCAAAATATGGCGAAGACCAATTGAAAGGTAAAATCGTTTTTTATAATCGCCCAATGCAGGCCGATTTGATCCAGACGTTTTCTGCTTATGGCGGTTGTGTAGATCAGCGTTATGCAGGTGCTATGGAAGCTGCAAAATATGGTGCTGTGGGTGTTATTGTGCGTTCGATGAATTTAAGAATGGACGATCTTCCACACACCGGTTCGATGTCTTACGGAGACTTGCCTAACGACAAGCGTATTCCAGCAGCTGCCATAAGCACTAATGGAGCAGCGCTGTTGAGCAAAATGCTTAAAAAAGACAAGAGCACGCAATTCTATCTTAAAATGAATTGCAAGAATTATGAAGAAGATGTGCCTTCGTTTAATGTGATTGGTGAAATTACCGGAAGCGAAAAACCTAACGAATTTATGGTTGTAGGTGGTCACTTAGATTCGTGGGATCTGGGAGACGGAAGCCACGATGACGGTGCCGGTGTGGTACAAAGTATGGAAGTGTTGCGCTTGATGAAAGCTGCAAATTATAAACCGAAGCACAGCATACGTGTTGTACTTTTTATGAATGAAGAAAACGGCCTGCGCGGCGGTACAGAATATGCAAAAGTGGCGAAGCAAGAAGGAGAGAAACACGTTTTTGGTTTAGAAAGCGACGCCGGTGGCTTCACACCTCGCGGATTTTCTTTTGACGCTGATAAGGCCAATTTTGAGCAGGTACAAAGCTGGATTCCGTTGTTTAAGCCGTACTTGATTCACTTTTTTGAATTAGGAGGTAGCGGGGCAGATGTTGGTCCGTTAAAAGAAGAAGGAACTGTTCTTGCAGGACTACGTCCTGATTCGCAGCGTTATTTTGATCATCACCACGCTTCTAATGATACGTTTGACGCGGTAAATAAAAGAGAATTAGAGCTGGGCGCGGCGACAATGACCAGCTTGGTTTATCTTTTTGATACGTACGGCGTGATTCCTCCAATAACTAATGAGAAGCCGCTTAAAGACTAAGATTGTTGTTAAACTTCTACTAAGTAAAGACCTCGTTTTCACGAGGTCTTTTAATTTTATAGCAAACCAAACTAACAACTAAATCATGGCAATATTAGGCTCCATCATAAAAGGGATTATCGATATTTCAGATAAAGTAATTCCAGAATCCAATCCGCTTGAAGAACAGGAAGAGGTCTTAAAATCTTTATTAGAAAAAGCCAAAGACACCCAGTTTGGAAAGCACTATGATTTTAATGCGATTTTAGAATCAGAAAATCCGGCAACCTTGTTTGCAGAAAAGCTTCCGTATTTTGATTACAACAGTATCAATGAAGCCTGGTGGTCAAAATTGCACGAAGGGGAGACTGATGTCACTTGGCCGGGAACTCCGCATTATTTCGCTTTGAGTAGCGGGACCACAGGAAAAAGCAGCAAGCGCATTCCGGTGACCGATGAAATGGTTGATGCCATTCGTATGGCTGGGATCAAGCAAGTGGGGGCTTTGGCCCACTTTGATCTAGAACCTGACTTTTTTGAAAAGGAAATCATGATGTTGGGTAGTTCTACAGATCTCGCAAAGCGAAATGGCCACGAGGAAGGAGAAATAAGCGGAATTAGCGCAAGTAATATCCCGTTTTGGTTTAGAGGCTATTACAAGCCGGGAGAAGATATTGCCAAGATTGAAGATTGGGATGAGCGTGTACAACACATTGCAGAGAAAGCCGAAGAGTGGGATATAGGTGCCCTAAGCGGAATTCCAAGCTGGATCGAGTTGATGTTAGAAAAAGTTATCGAGTATCACAACTTGAATAATATTCATGAGATCTGGCCTAACCTTCAGGTATATACTTCAGGAGGTGTAGCGTTTCAGCCGTATGAAAAGAGTTTTAATGCACTTCTTGGGAAACCCATTACGGTGATTGATACTTATCTCGCTTCAGAAGGGTTTATCGCATTTCAGGCAAGACCAGAAACCGACGCGATGAAATTGGTAACCGATAACGGTATTTACTTTGAGTTTGTGCCTATGATCCCGGATTATATCAACCAAGATGGTTCTCTGGTACAAGATGCGCCGGTAATAAGTCTGGCAGACGTAGAAGAAGAAACCGATTATATTTTGATCATTTCTACCGTTTCGGGAGCGTGGCGTTATTTGATCGGGGACACCATTGCTTTTACTAATAAAGAGCGCGCAGAGATCAAGATCACAGGAAGAACTAAATTCTTTTTGAACACGGTGGGTTCGCAACTTTCAGTGAATAAAATGGAAGCTGCAGTACAGGAACTCGAAGGGCAATTCGATATTAAAATCCCTGAATTTACTATTGCGGCAAAGCGTAACCCCGAAGATGATGAGTTTTATCATTATTGGTATTTGGGAACCGAAACCTCAGTTTCTAATGAAGAACTGGCAGATGCTTTAGATAAGAGTTTACAGGAAGCCAATAAGAATTATGGTGTTGCACGTAGTAAAGCGCTTAAAGGCGTTTTTGTAAACACGGTGAGTCCTGAGATTTTTTATGAATGGAGTGGTGCCAACAAGAAAAAAGGCGGACAAGTAAAAATGGAAAAAGTGATGAACGAAGAAAAGTTTGCCGAGTGGGAGGAATTTGTTCAGAAGCAATCAACTAATTAAAGCTAGTTGCTAGAATTTAAGTTGTAATGGAATATTTCGTATTTGTTTTCTCTTTTACCATAATACTCTTATGTTCATTTATAGTAGTCCTTTTATTAAAACCTATTTTAAATTTACTGAGTAAGCGCTTTTTCAGGAATTGGAATGTTAAAAATATATTGCTGAAATCTTCAGCAACACTATTTGCAATTTCAATTATTTCATCTTTCTATCTTTCTTATAGGATTGTATATCCTTCTGATTCCGAATTAATAGGAACTTTTGAAAATTCATTTAAATTAAAATATCCTAGTTCGGGAGTTATAATATCAAAAAAAGCAGATAGGGGATTTAACGACTCTTATACATACTTTACTATTAAAATTGATAGACAAAATGAATACGATAAAATAAAGTATGATTTAGTCAAGCAAAACTATAAAATAAGTAGTCATCATTCATATAATAGAATGAGTGATACGATTTATACTGTAACGAGATTAAACACCTTTAACATTCAGTTTATAAATAACAATGAGATTTTCTTTGAAGAAATTAATTGAATTTCTAATTAGAAATTACTCCTTGTTAATCAGTATCATAATCTCTTCCGGGGACAAATAAAGTTTTTTGATACGCGCTTTATACTTTGCTGAAATATGCGCGTGATTGAGGATGAAGTCTTTGGTAACCAAAATGTATTTTCCCATACCGTGCGAGACAGCGAATGTGTCTGCCGCACGCTCTGCTTCCCTGATGAATTTAGGGAAATACAAATATTTAATACCAAACCAAATTAAATCTAAACTGCTGCGATCGCGATAATCCATAATATGTCCCAACTCGTGGCCTATCCATCCAATCAAAACATCTGAAGGAATATCAGTGATCTTAAAAGACTCAGATTCGATCTTTATTTTTTTACTGATGAAAATCACATACGACCTTTTCTTTCTTGGTTTTAGCAAGGATTTGAAAGCAGGTTGCGCCTGCATGGTAGACTTCTTTATGTCTTTCTTAAATCGAAAAGCAATAGGCGTTTCTGCAAGTTCAGGGTAATACGAGAGCGCTATTTTTATTTCGTGCGAAATGCGTTCAGGTATTTCTTTGTTTTTGAGTTCGTGATCGTTGTGCATAGCTTGGTAAAATTACGCATAGCGCAAGCCTTCAGCTGTTAATTAGTTTTTAAAATGCAGCTCAGGTTAAATTTAAAATAAGGTTCGTCTTAAGTAAACTTGTTCTTGAACTTAAATCTTACTTTTGCAGTCCGCAAAAAAATACCGTTGTGCTATCAAATTATACTAAAGAATTTCGACAAAATTTAAAGATCGCTTACCCGGTGATGCTAGGGCAGTTGGGGCATATTCTTGTTGCTTTAGCAGATAATCTTATGGTTGGGCGTTTGGGAGCTGCACAACTCGCCGCAGTCTCTTTGGGTAACAGTCTTATCTTTATTGCACTGAGCTTGGGAATCGGTTTTTCTTTTGCGATCACGCCTTTAGTTGCTGAAGCCGATGGAGCTAATGATACACAAACCGGCCGCAATTATTTTCATCACGGGATCGTAATGTGCGCTTTAAATGGCATTTTACTTTTTGTCTTATTACTGCTGGCCAAACCTATTTTATACTATCTCGATCAGCCTGTTGAGGTGGTTGAGCTCGCCATCCCGTATATGGATATTGTGGCATTTTCATTGATCCCGTTGATGGTGTTTCAGGCATTTAAACAATTTGCAGACGGCTTGTCAAACACGCGTTATGCGATGTATGCTACATTGGTTTCAAATGTAGTTAACGTGTTTTTCAACTTTATTCTTATTTACGGCTTTTGGATTTTTCCGCGTCTGGAGCTTGTTGGTGCTGCCTATGGAACCTTGATCTCGCGTTTCTTTATGCTGTGGATGCTGTATTATATTTTAAGCCGAAAAAAGAAGTTTCAACCGTATTTTGTGTGGACGCGTCGCAAAGCGTTTCAGCTTCCTATTTTTAAAAAGCTTTTTGATCTGGGCTTTCCAACGGCAATGCAAATGTTGTTTGAAGTGTCGCTGTTTACTTCCTGTATTTTCTTATCTGGAATTTTAGGGACTAATGCTCAGGCGGCAAATCAGATCGCGCTCAATCTTGCGGCGATGACGTTTATGATCGCAGTGGGACTCGGGGTTACCGCAACCATTAGAGTGGGCAATCAAAAAGGAAAAGCCGATTTTGAGAATATGCGCCGCATTGCATTCTCGCTGTTTTTACAGGTGTTTTTGATCGAAGCGGTTTTTGCCGTTGGGTTTATTCTGCTTAAAGATATCCTCCCTACATTTTATATTGATAATGTTGAAGTGATCGTGCTTGCAGCGCAGTTGCTTATTGTGGCAGCACTTTTTCAACTGAGTGATGGTTTGCAGGTGGTTATTTTGGGAGCATTACGCGGATTGCAAGATGTGAATATTCCTACGTTTATTTGTTTTATTGCGTATTGGTTGGTCGGGTTTCCGGTGGCTTGGTATTTTGGTCAGGAAGATCAAATGGCAAGTCAGGGAATTTGGTATGGCTTGCTTGCCGGACTTAGCGCTTCGGCGGTGTTGTTGTATATTCGTTTTAATTATTTAAGCCGAAAACTTATTCATCAGGTTTCCGAAGGAAAAACTACAGCAGGCTAATTATGAACGAACTCCTCACAGACCAAGTTTTTGAAAATCACAATTTTGCTGAAAATCCACTTGTGGTAGATTTTGAAGATTGTGTATTCAGGAGTTGTGTTTTTACAAAAGCCAATCTTTCAAAGCTTACGTTTACCAATTGTACGTTTGAAAACTGCGATTTGAGTGGTGCTAAATTGGTACAGACGGCCTTTCAGGAATGTGACTTTTCGGCGTGCAAAATGCTGGGAATTGCTTTTGAAGCATGTAACAGCTTTCTGTTTCAGATCTATTGTTCGAGTAGTACGCTTGATTTTAGCAGTTTTTATCAAGTTGATTTGAGTTCGTCTCAGTTCAGTCAATGTCAGTTAAAAGAAGCCGATTTTACTGAAGCCAATCTTTCGGGCGTTTTTCTAGACGAATGTAATCTTGCAGGAACCACGTTTGACCAAACCAATCTGGAACAAACCGATTTTTCTTCGGCGGTAAATTATGAGCTCAATCCTGATGAAAATAACATACGCGGAGCGATCTTCAGCAAAGAAGGTTTAGCCGGATTGCTCAGTAGTTACCACATAAAAATTGTTTGATCTTGAACCCGGAAAGCCTTATCGAACTTGCCTATTACAAAATGCCTTTTGGCAAATACAAAGACCGTTATCTGGTAGAAATCCCGGAGTATTATTTTGGGTGGTTTAAGAAGAAGGGCTTTCCTGAGGGAAAACTGGGTTTTATGATGCAGCAAATGCACGAGATCAAAATCAATGGGTTAGAAGAGCTTATTTTTAAAATCAAACGACAATACCCAGCGCCTCAGCCTAAAAGAAAACCTTAAAAATTATCCTAAAATCCGCTTAAAAGGTTCGTCAATAAATCGCTATCTTTGCATCCCGTAGACGCGCTCTTCATGTTAAAAAGAGCTTAAAAAATAATCAGGATACAGATGGCAGATACAAAGTACATCTTCGTCACGGGCGGGGTTTCTTCTTCATTAGGTAAAGGTATAATCGCAGCTTCGTTGGCTAAATTACTTCAGGCAAGAGGCTATAGTGTGACTATTCAAAAGCTAGACCCATACATTAATGTTGACCCGGGAACACTTAACCCTTATGAGCACGGAGAATGCTATGTAACCGATGATGGTGCAGAAACCGACTTAGATTTAGGGCATTACGAGCGCTTTTTAAATGTAAATACTTCTCAGGCAAATAACGTGACCACCGGTCGCATTTATCAAAGCGTTATAGAGAAAGAACGCCGCGGTGAGTTTTTGGGTAAAACCGTTCAGGTGGTGCCGCATATTACCAATGAGATTAAAGAACGTATCAAGCATCTGGGGAATACCGGAGATTATGATATTGTGATCACTGAAATTGGCGGGACTGTTGGTGATATTGAGTCTTTACCGTATATCGAATCGGTACGTCAGTTGAAATGGGAATTGGGTGATGAGAATGCTTTGGTCATTCATTTAACCCTTGTTCCTTATCTGTCGGCTGCGGGTGAATTGAAAACTAAGCCAACGCAGCACTCGGTGAAAACCTTGATGGAAAGCGGAATCAAAGCTGATATTTTGGTTTGTCGTACCGAGCACGAATTGAGCGATGATCTTCGTGAGAAGTTGGCGCTGTTTTGTAACGTGCGTAAAGAAGCGGTGATTCAGTCTATTGATGCGTCAACGATTTATGACGTACCTAACTTGATGTTGGAAGAAGGTCTTGATGCGATCACGCTTCAAAAGTTGGGGCTATCTCAAGACAGTGAGCCAGAACTTACGCGTTGGAACGAATTCTTACGCAGACATAAAAACCCAAAGGCCGAAGTGACGATTGGTCTTATTGGTAAATACGTTGAGCTTCAGGATTCTTATAAATCGATCTTAGAAGCCTTTATTCACGCCGGTGCAGAAAACGAGGTTAAAGTACGCGTAGTGCCTATACATTCTGAATTTATTTCGCAGGATGTGATTCAGAATAAGATCTCAAAATTAGACGGTCTACTCGTAGCTCCAGGTTTTGGTGAGCGCGGTATTGAAGGAAAGATCAAAGCCGTGCAGTATGCCCGCGAACATAAAATTCCGTTTTTAGGAATTTGTCTAGGAATGCAAATGGCAGTTATTGAATTCTCACGCAACGTTGCAGGATTGAAAGATGCCAATTCTACCGAAATGCAAAAAGATACTTCGGCTCCTGTAATTTCGTTGATGGAAGATCAAAAAGACCTGAAGCATATGGGCGGAACGATGCGTTTAGGAACTTGGGACTGTAAATTGGCGGCAGATAGTATTGTTGCTGATGTTTATAAAAGTGAACTGATCACAGAGCGTCACCGTCATCGTTATGAGTTTAACGATAAATACAGAGAGACACTAGAAAAGGCCGGACTTAAAATCACAGGTACAAACCCAAAAACCGGATTGGTAGAGATCATTGAGATGGAAGATCATCCTTGGTTTGTAGGCGTTCAATACCATCCTGAATATAAGAGTACTGTGGCGAACCCACATCCGCTTTTTGTGGCGTATGTTCAGGCTGCAGTAAAATACAGTCAATCAAAAAGTTCCGACAATGTGGCACAAAACTAATCTGTGGGATTGTTATTGCTTCTAGCCACTTAACTTAGCCGGGTTTCCCGTAAACTAAATTACATACGAATACAATAAGGCGTGAGCCTCGATGATTATGGAAGAAAAGAAATTTGACAAACAGTCAATGATTGGGTTCCTTTTAATAGGAGCTATTTTATTATTTATGCTTTGGCAAAACCAGCCAACTGAAGAAGAACTTGCTGCGCAAAAAGCACAAGAAGAGCAGGTTGAAGCTCAGGAAGCAGCTGCAGAAAAAGCATCGCAAACCGATGCTGTAGTTGAAAGCACCACGCCGCAAAATGACTCTTTGGCATTAGAGCGCTACAAAGCTACTTTAGGAAGTTTTGCGTACTCAGCGACTTTACCTTCAGCGACAGATGATGTTACCGAGCTGGAAAACGATGTGCTTGCGCTTAAAGTGAGCAACAAAGGTGGTTTTATTACTGAAGCACGTTTGAAGAATTTCAAGAGTTATGATTCTGTTCCTGTTTACCTAATTAAAGATGGAAACAGCCGATTCAATCTTACCTTCAGCACTACAGATAATCGCACCTTGAACAGTGAGAACTTGTACTTTGAACCTTCACTTTCAAAAGAAGGAGAAAATCAAGTGCTGTCTATGAAACTTAAAGTTTCAGATTCAGAATATTTAGAATACCGCTATACGCTGACGCCAGATGACTATATGATGGGCTTCGGCATCAAAACAGTAGGATTACAAAATGTAGTTAATACTTCGCAGCCTATCAATTTAGATTGGCAACTGAAGGGTTATCGTCACGCAAAAAGTATTACTTATGAAAACCGTTATACGCGTTTAACTTATGAATATGAAGAAGGAGACCACGACAAATTAGACCAGACCGGTGATGATGATGCGATCGAGACCGATGTAGACTGGTTTAACTTTAGACAGCATTTCTTCAGCTCTATATTATTAACCGATCAACCTTTTGATGAGGTGCGTTTTTCTTCTAAAAATTTGGTTGAAGATGAAGAAGTTGATACCGTATATACCAAGCAGTATGCAGCCAATATGACGCTGAAGCCGGTAAATGGCGAGCTTAACTATGCGATGGACTTCTATTATGGTCCAACCGATTATCAGATCTTAAACAACTACGATCGAGATATTGACGAAGCGATGCCGTTAGGTTGGGGGATTTTTGGTGTGATCAACAAATACTTGATCATCCCGTTCTTTAATTTCTTGATCGCTTATTTCCCTGCAGGAATTGCCATTATTTTATTGACGATCTCGATCAAATTATTGCTTTCTCCGGTGCAGTACAAGCAGTACTTATCTCAAGGAAAGATGAAGGTTTTAAGACCGGAGATCAATGAGATCAACGAGAAGTATGCAGATAACCCGATGAAGAAGCAGCAGGAAACGATGAAGCTTTATAGTAAAGCCGGTGCCAGCCCCTTGAGTGGTTGTATTCCCGGATTGCTTCAGATTCCTGTGTTCTATGCCTTGTTTACCTTTTTCCCTTCGGCATTTGCATTAAGACATAAGAGCTTCCTTTGGGCAGACGATTTATCGAGCTATGATAAAATTGCAGACTTGCCGTTCCATATTCCGTTTTACGGAGATCACGTGAGTTTGTTCCCGATTTTGGCATCAATTGCAATCTTCATTTATATGACGATGACAACGGGTCAAAGTATGCAGCAAACACAGCAGCCGGGAATGCCGAATATGAAATTCCTGATGTATTTATCACCAATTATGATGTTGTTTTTCTTCAACAACTATGCGAGTGGATTGAGTTTGTATTACTTTATTTCAAACCTGATTACCATCGGAATTATGCTAGTGATCAAGAATTTTATTTTAGATGAAGATAAAATTCACGCGAAGATCGCTACAGCTAAGGCAAAGCCAAAAAAGAAGAGCAAATTCTCTCAGAAGTTTTCTGAAATGATGGAGCAAGCTGAAAAACAGCAGCGCAATAAATAATCTTTTTTGTCCCACCACAAATTGAAAAGCTTCAGTACCTTACTGAAGCTTTTCGTTTTTTAGAAATACGCTCTTTGTTTTCGTAATTTTGCACAAAAGTATTCGACTTAGCATTCAAATTGAACTGTATGAAAACCGTAGTAGTAGGCCTTAGTGGTGGTGTAGATAGTAGCGTCTCAGCATATTTGTTGAAGGAGGCCGGTTATAATGTGATTGGTTTGTTTATGAAAAACTGGCACGATGATTCGGTGACCATTTCAGATGAATGCCCCTGGCTCGATGATAGTAATGATGCCATGCTCGTTGCAGAAAAACTTGGGATTCCCTTTCAAACGGTAGATTTGAGCGAGCAATATAAAGAGCGTATTGTAGATTATATGTTTTGGGAATATGAGATGGGACGCACACCTAATCCTGATGTGTTGTGCAACCGTGAGATCAAGTTTGATGTTTTTATGAAAATTGCGCTCGATCTCGGAGCAGATTATGTGGCTACAGGACATTATTGTCAGCGAGGTGAGACCGAAATTGATGGGAAGCCTGTATATCAATTGCTAGCCGGAGCGGATGCTAATAAAGATCAGTCGTATTTCTTATGTCAGTTATCTCAAGAACAGCTTGCCAAAACCTTATTTCCTATTGGGCATTTGCAGAAAAGCGAAGTGCGTAAAATCGCAAAAGCACAAGATTTGGTGACTGCAGAAAAGAAAGATTCTCAAGGTTTATGCTTTATCGGGAAAGTACGCTTACCTGATTTTCTTCAGCAAAAATTAAAGCCGAAAGAGGGCGTGATTGTAGAAATTCCTGCGGAACGCGCTCAGGAAAAAATTAACGATTTTCAAGAAGCTAATGATTCTGATGTCGCCGTGACTGATGTTGCTGTATTAGCTAAAAAACCAAAGTACAGCATTGCCGAAGGTAAGGTTGTAGGCAAGCATCAAGGGGCGCATTATTTTACAAAAGGGCAGCGCAAAGGTCTTGCCGTAGGGGGTACGCCAGAACCGCTTTTTGTGATAGATACAGACGTTGAAGAAAATGTGATCTATACCGGTCAAGGGAAAAACCATCCGGGATTGTTGCGCAGCGCGTTGTTTGTGCAAGAGGATGAGGTACATTATATCAGAGAAGATCTAAAACTTCAGGAAGGAGAAGTTGTAGAAACTAAAGCACGCATTCGTTACCGACAGCCGCTTGAAAAAGCCTGGTTGCATAAAGTGGAAGATGGGCTTTTTGTTTCTTTTGAAAATCCACAATCTGCGATTAGTGAAGGACAATTTGTAGCTTGGTATGATGGCGACGAATGCTTAGGTAGTGGCGTAATCTCATAAACTTTTATTTTGAATAGAATCACAGCACTTTTTGATATTGAATATCCACTCATTCAAGCCGGAATGGTGTGGAACAGCGGTTGGAAACTTGCCAGTGCAGTGAGTAATGCCGGCGGTCTGGGACTTATAGGTGCGGGTTCTATGTATCCCGAAGTACTGCGTGAACATATTCAAAAATGTAAAGCAGCAACTACAAAGCCTTTTGGCGTAAATGTACCATTGCTGTATCCGGATATCGATAAACTGATGCAAATCATTATCGAAGAAGGAGTTCAAATTGTATTTACCAGCGCCGGAAATCCTAAAACCTGGACGACGCATTTGAAAGATCACGGTATAAAAGTCGTGCACGTAGTAAGCAGTGTAAAGTTTGCGTTGAAAGCCCAGGATGCAAGCGTTGATGCTGTGGTCGCTGAAGGTTTTGAAGCAGGAGGCCATAATGGTCGCGAGGAGACGACGACTTTTACGTTGATTCCCATGGTGAAAGAGCAGCTAGAAATTCCTTTAATTGCCGCAGGTGGTATTGCAACAGGAAAGGGAATGTTTGCTGCGATGATTTTGGGAGCGGATGGTGTACAAATAGGTAGCAGATTTGTCGCTACACCTGAAGCAAGCAGTCATCAAGCTTTTAAAGATTTGGTAGTAGAGGCTAAAGAAGGCGCTACCGAACTTACTTTAAAAGAGCTTGCTCCCGTAAGATTACTGAAGAATAAGTTCTACACAGACGTAAAGCGTCTTTATGAAAGCACGCCGACCAAAGAAGAATTGAGCGCGCTATTAGGACGTGGAAGAGCAAAAAAGGGAATGTTTGAGGGCGATCTTGAAGAGGGCGAACTAGAAATAGGTCAAATCGCCGGACTCATTCACGAAATTAAACCCGCAGCAGAAGTAGTCGCCGAAATCATTACCGAATTTAAAGCGATAAAACTTCCGCAGTTATAAATAAGAAAGGCGCCATCGGCGCCTTTTTAATTAGTTAGTTATAGGTATTTAAACCGTTGTCTTTGTCCAAGACATCGACTCAAAGATGGCTTTAATTAAAGCATTATACTCCTTTTCAGAATTACCTTTTACGGCCATTGAGAAATCGGCATATACGGGTTGTGAATCTCCCGCTTCAGTCAATTGAATTAAATAGTGTTCAACTTGTGCAGAACCAATGCTATTCAATGCACGGTAAGAATACACCTCATAATCACCCATTTTCTCCGGAGTATTATTTTCAATCCTTTGCTTCAAAGCTTCATCAGTACTCATCGTCATAGAAACAATAAACCCATCGGTTAATCCACCATAAAAAGAATTGTCTTCACCCGTATATCGAATCGTCAATTGATTTCCTTTGCCTTCAACTGATGCGTGCTCCGGATGCAGAAAATTTAGTTTCCAACCGTTCATAAGGTTTGGGCTCTTGTATAAATCATAACCTTCGGGAACTACAACCTCGGGTGGCTCGGGTTTTTCCGGTTGTTGCTCTACGACTTTATTTTGTGCCAAATCTTTCTTCGTCGTGTTGGTATTACAAGCAAATAATGCTAATGATAAAATTGCCGTGCTTGTATATATAAATAAACGTTTCATCTTTTTAGATTTTAAATGTTTAGTACTAAGCTAGGGCTATATCCTACACGTCGCTGCTTAAGAAATATTAAAAAAACAACGGTTCTGTTAAGCAATGTTAAGCCGGAAATCTAAAAATTCACATAATTTAAAATTTCAAATTACTGATAATTAAATACTTAAAAGAAAGTGCCAATGTTTTAGTCAGAGATGTTAAAACTGAAGCAAAGCACTATACTTTTCAGGTGAGTTACGGGAATTTTTACAAAATTATCTCAGGAACGAGTTCTTCTTTTAAGCTTATAAGACTTTTTCCCGACTGTGTTTTTACAAATTTGTGCAGGTGGCTTTCGTCTGTAAACCCGAAATCAAGACTGAGTTGTTTGGTACTCTGATGACCATGTTTGAGTCGTTGTTTTAAAAGGTTAAAACGATAATCTTGAATGTATTTCTTAAGCGAAGTGCCAATGTTTTTCTTGAAGAGGATACCGATATAATTTGGAGAATAATGAAAATACCGCGCGATCTCTTTTTGAGATACACTTTTTGGGTCGTAAATATTGAGTTCAATGTATTCCAGCAAGGCTTCGGTGATGTCAGAATCTGCTCTTCGTTGTTGTTTTTTGTCGGAATTGGGTCCGTTTCTGTTCAGTACTAGTAAAATAGCTTTGAAATGATGGTTGACCAATTTTTTGCTCAATAGTGCATTTCGTTCATATTCGGTTACAATAAGTTTAAAGAGATCATCAACGATGTTTATGTCTTCTTTGTTTTTCAGCAGATTGCGCTTTCGGCTCCATTTTTTACTGAGTAGTTTGTCAATGTGTTGATTCCATACGGCAGGATTTTCACCGTCAAACGTGTCAAAGTAAAGTTTGGTAAACTTGAAATATACAAAGTTTGTAGGCTCCTCAATGATGAATTCGTGTTCGTCTTCAGGACCTAATAAATACAAATGTCCTGCGTGATAAGGAACCAAACTATTATTTAAATGATGAATACCAGAGCCAGACCTGATAAAGATAACTTCATAATGATTGTGGTTATGTAGTGGATGCGTCCAGACATCGGTGGTAAAGTCATCTACAATTAATCTGTTAAACTGAGTATAACGTTTCATGATGTAAAATTACAGTTTAATGATATGTTTTTACAAGGACTTGTGTGTTAATCTGTTGTTATTTCGTAGTAGAAAATGTAAAGCTTTTGTCTATTGATTGTTTCAAAATTGAAATGCTTAGATGAGATCACTTAAGTACTATGAAAAATAAACACGCAGCATATACTTTAGCCCGATTGCCTATAGGGTTTAGTTTTTTGGGACATGGTTTTATTCGTATTCCTAAACTAAGCGCTTTTGCTCAGGGTATGACAAGCTCCTTTGCCGAAACCTATTTGCCGGTTGAACTCGTTAAGCCTTTCGCCCTTATACTTCCTTTTATTGAATTACTATTAGGAATCGCCCTTATCATTGGTTTTAAAGCAAGGGAGACTACTGCTGTGGGCATTTCACTCATTTGTATTCTCATTTTTGGATGCTCATTTCAGGAGAATTGGTCGGCTATTGGGATTCAACTGTTCTACGGTTTATACCTGGCCATCCTCTTCTTGTTTTCAGAGTACAATAAAGGACTATTGAGCAAAAGCAACTAACAACAAAAAATAGCTATGGATTTAAAGTTAAAAGGAAAATCTGCATTGGTAACCGGTTCAACAGCCGGAATAGGAAAAGCCATTGCAAAAGGACTTGCACAAGAAGGTGCGCACGTTATCATTAATGGAAGAAAAGCAAATGACATCGCAGAGGTTATTAAAGAATTAAAAAAGGAGACGGACAACAAGGAGATTACAGGAATCGTAGCCGACTTTGCTAAGAAAGAACACATAGATCATCTGCTTGAAGAGATTCCTGATGTTGATATTCTCGTGAATAATGTAGGGATTTTTAATCAAGTAGACTTTGAAAATATTACTGATGAGGAGTGGTTTGAGATGTTTGAAGTAAATGTGATGAGCGGCGTACGTTTAGCCAGACATTACTTTCCTAAAATGCTTAAAAAGAATGAAGGCCGTGTCATTTTCATCTCTAGTGAATCGGCGCTTAACATTCCAACTGAAATGGTTCATTATGGTTTTAGTAAAACCGCACAACTTGCGATCTCAAGAGGTCTGGCAAGACTGAGTAAGGGAACTAATGTCACCGTAAACAGCGTATTGCCGGGGCCAACCATGAGTAGAGCTAATGCCAACGACCTAAAAGAAACTGCTAAAGAAAAGAATACTTCGGTAGAAAAAGTTGTTGAAGCCTTTTTTGAAGAGCGCAGACCTACTTCGTTAATTCAGCGATTTGCAGAGACTGAAGAAGTTGCCAATATGGTCGTGTATGTAGCGAGTCCGCTTTCGGCAGCGACAAACGGAGCAGCATTGCGCGTAGATGGTGGTGTAGCAAACTATATTGTATAATTCTAAAATAACTGGATGATTAAAAAGATACAAATTGGTACAACAAACTTAAACGTGGCACCTATTAATTTAGGAGGAAATGTTTTTGGTTGGACCTTAGATGAAAAAGAATCCTTTGAAATTCTTGATTCCTTTGTAGATCACGGCTTCAATTTTATTGATACCGCAGATATGTACTCGTACTGGGTTGACGGAAAAGAAGGTGGTCAATCTGAAACCATTTTAGGAAAATGGATGAAATCTCGCGGAAATAGAGAGATCAAATCATCATGGCGACTAAAGTAGGTGGAGAAACCGGAAAACATCCTGTTGATACGAGTAAAAAACACATTCTGGAAGCGGTTGATAAATCACTTAAGCACTTACAAACCGATTATATTGACTTGTATTATACGCATTTTGATGATGAAAAAACTCCTGTAGAAGAGACGCTTGAAGCCTATAATGAAATTATAAAAGCAGGAAAAGTCCGTTATATTGCTGCATCAAACATTTCACCAGAACGTTTAGAAGCCTCTTTCGCAGCTTCAGAAAAGTATAATTTACCCAAATATCAAGCCTTACAACCGCATTACAATTTAGTTGAACGTGAAGGCTACGAGAGCAACTATGCGTCCTTAGCCGAAAAATACAATCTTACCGTTTTCCCGTATTGGTCATTGGCTTCAGGATTTTTGACCGGGAAATACCGCTCTGAAGATGACCTTAACAAAAGCGTTCGGGGAGACAGTGTAAAAAAATATTTAGATGAAAAAGGTTTAGCGGTGTTGAAAGCATTAGATCAAGTTTCAGAAAAATACAATACTTCACAAGCGACAGTTTCTTTGGCTTGGTTGATTGCACAGCCTCATATAGGAGCCCCTATTGCGAGCGCAACCAGCGAGAAGCAATTAAAGACCATTTTTGAAGCCCCAAAATTAACCTTAGATAAAGAAGATCTTGACGCTTTAGATCAGGCGAGTAAGTAAGTTTTATGACTTATCAAAAAATAGAAAGGGGAACTTTTATTAAAAGTTCCCCTTTCTATTTGAAGGCTAGTTCAAATAAATAAGTTATTCATTGGCGACAATTTCAAACGAGAAAATGTTACAGAAACGCCCAGGGGTTTGTCCCCATTGCGTAGTGATTTGTCCAATGGTTATATCAGAAATTTCATCAACAGAAAATTCAAGTCTGTAGGTTTCCGGGTTGCTTACGGCGGTTGTGTGAATGCGTTCATAAACTAAAACTTCTGAGGCTGTGGTCACATCGGCTACATCTGGTAAGGTCATACCTTTGGCAACTACAAAGTACGATCCTCCTTCGTCACTCTCGCTATGGTTACTGTCACGTACCGAAACTTCTAAGGCATAATCACCGGGCTTAGCTTCTACCGTTTGATAGATTTTTCCGTTGGTAATGGCGGGAGCTCCCCATCCTGATTCAATATTGAAAATATTATTATTCCACTCATCCCATCCACCGTGACCTCCGGCGTGCACGCGTACAGGTTCTGTAGTAGTCCAGTCTTGTAGAATTCCCCATCTACCTTGTACCGAAGAAGCAAGGAAAGGTACTGCTGCATTAACTAGGGTTGGGAACGGCGGCTCTGGTTTAAAACTGGTATAGTCTGTATAAAACGTATCTATTGATACAGGAGAAGGAATAAACAGGCTGCGATAGCTGTAAGAAGCATTTCTCTTGAAATTTTCTATACGTACTTGATCATTTTCAATAGGTAGATAAATGGTTTCCATCTCACCGTCTGTATTCTCATACATGATTTCGGTACCAATCACACCTGTGGTAAGATCCATTCCTCCATAAACGATTTCTAGTTCATTTCGGCTTAAATAGTTGGTGTCTACAGGTCTGTTAAATAGTGTACTTATGTAAGGATCGCCATAAACCTCAGAACCTCCGGTTAGAATTACCGACCCGTTGCCTGAAGCATCAATCGTTTGCGCTTCAAATGTATAAAAGCCTTCTTCTAGGTCTTCGATAAAAGTAGCGATATGTTGCTCTTCACTGCTAGAGCTTACAGAAATGCTTTTAGCATCTGCTTTGTCATTCCAATAAATGGTGACTTCGGTGATATTTGAATTGGCAGGAATAGTACCTTCAATGAGTACTCTGTTCTTACCAGATTTAGCTGAAAACGCTTGGAGTTGAGCTACACTGGTTTCTTCAGGCCTTGCGGGCAAGGTGTCGTCTGAATCACACGAGAGCACACCCAAAGCGGCAATTAAAAAGAAACTGACAACCAGCAAAGTGTTAAAACGTAATGATAACTTCATATGTTACAATTATTAAAATGAACTTAAATTAGCGAAATCGATATCGCAAAACATGTAAAATCTTAAATATTTGTAAAATTAGGGAAGGATTTTTTAAATGGTACCCTGTGCTATCCTGCTTGAAGCGGTTTGATTTTCAGTGCATTGCTAAAACGTTTAACTGAGTGTTTGACCGGTTCTTTTACTGTATAATGGAGTTTTGAGGATTAGGAGCGACTTCTCACTACATCACCTAGAATATAGTCTTCAATGGTAATATTAGCGTTATTGGTGTGAAGTACACTTATTTCTCCTGTGGTTTCTAAAATAACCGCTTTTACCTGATTGAGTCTGATCACATTTGCTTCTCGTAATTTAGATTGCAGTTCAGCTTGGGTGACTTTACTGGCTTTCATGTTCTCTTCTAGAACCTCACCGTTTTCCATTAATAATAGAGGATCGTTGTCTATTAGATCTTCGGCTTTTTTAGACTTGAAGCGCAATAGGGTTACTGCATAGTTTAAGGAAAAAAGCGCAAGTAGTATGAAGGCGCCCAGAAGAATTGCCGGTTTACTAGAATTGATGCTCATCCCAATAATATTACCAATGGCCACTGTGATGACAAAGTCAAAACCGGTCATTTTACTAAAACTCTTCAACCCAAAAATGCGGGTAAGAATAACCACAAGCAGAAAAATAAAAAGAGTCCCCAAAAAGACTTCGGGGACCATATTTAGATTTTTAAAAAAGTAAGAGGTTTCCATAGGTTGTATTTTGGTTAGGTTGATTTTGAAGTTACATATACAAACCTTTTTAAAAGTCTTGTTACCTATTAAATAATCACTAAAGTGTAGCTAAGACTTTGCCAAAATCACCGCTTGATAGGGGGCAAGGCTTAGTGTTTTGGCAGTCTTTTTCAGATTAGAATAATTGTTGATTTTTAGTTCTGAAAAGCTGCTGAGACCTTCTAATTCTACTGAAGTTTGCTCTTGGCTAAAGTTGAGTACGATTAGAAACTGCTCGTCGCCTAAACTACGTGTGTACGCATACACTTGCGGATGCTCTGGAATCAAGAGTTCGTAATCTCCATAAATCAAAGCGTCTGCATTTTTTCTCAAAGCAGTCAGTTTTTTAAAATGATTTAATACCGAATTCTCATCGGCTTCTTCAGCCTGAGTATTGATTTCAGCATAATTAGGATTTAACGGTAACCACGGATTTCCAGTGGTAAAACCTGCATTTTCTGAAGCGTCCCATTGCATCGGTGTTCTGCCGTGGTCACGGGAGCCAAAGCGTAAATTCCGCATAAATGCTTCCATATCTTCATCTTGACTTTTTGCCTTTTTGTATCCGTTTATTGCAGCGATATCCTGATAGTCTTCAATGTTTTGAAGTTTTGGGTTGTTGGTCATTCCTAGTTCGTCTCCAAAATAGCAATAAGGTGTTCCACGCATAGTCAAGATAAATGTGTTGAGCATTTTTGCAGACGGAGCGCGATAGGGCAGACTATCATTAGCATACCTGCTCACCATACGGGCTTGGTCGTGATTGGATAAGAAAATAGAGATCCAGCCTTTATCGGCAAAAGCACTATCCCATTTTGAAAAGGTTTCTTTGAAAGTTGAAAGTTTGTAACCGTCTACTTTAGGAATGTCAACCCCGTCAAAGGCGTATGCCATATTGATCTCCTTACGATCAGCATCTACGAGTTCGTGCGCCTCTTCCAGCGTTCTTCCTGCGCCTTCGGCAACACTCATCACATCATATTTACTAAGAACCTGCTCATTCATTTCTTTTAGATACTCGTGCAAGCCATCTTGCATCGCATAATACTGAATGAAGTTTTTCTCAAAACCCTCGGGAAACTCAGGAAATGTAGTGTCTTTTGCTGCAAATTGAAATGCATCAAGTCTAAAGCCGTCAACGCCTTTCTCAGCCCAAAAGGTCATAATATCATAAACTTCTTGGCGCACTTTAGGATTCTCCCAGTTTAGATCGGGCTGTTTTTGAGAGAAATAATGCAGGTAATATGCATCGGTTTTCTCATCATATTTCCAGGCATTTCCTTCAGCATCAAAAAGGCTATAGCGATAAGGGGGGGCTCCTTTTTCTGCGGGCCACCAGTGGTAATAATCACGATAGGGATTGTCTCTTGAACTACGACTTTCTTTAAACCACGGGTGCTCATCGCTGCTGTGATTTACCACAATGTCCATCACAAGTTTAATATCTCTTGCGTGCATCTCAGAAAGCATCGTGTCAAAATCTTGCATAGTGCCAAAATCACTCATAATATTTCTATAATCGCTCACATCGTAGCCATTATCATCGTTGGGCGAACTGTAAATCGGGTTGAGCCATACGGCAGTAACTCCAAGATCTTTTACATAGTCTAGCCGGTTGATGATACCTTGTAGATCTCCTACACCGTCACCATCTGTATCCTGAAAACTTCTAGGGTAGATTTGATAAACTATGGCTTCTTTCCACCATTTTTTATCAATAGACTGTTCTTCTTCACGGGTAGGGATTGGCTCTTTTTTCTTTTCGGCACAGCTGTAGAGTGTCAGACTGATTAAACTCAGAAGTAAAATTTTTTTCATTGTTCTGGTGTTAATATGGTGATAGGTAGAATTTGGTCTTTTCTAAGTATTTGTTCTTGAATAGGGTATGACCCAATCTTATGGTTAAAATAGCGATTTAAAAGATCACTACAACGCTTTCGTTTCTTTTTTTATGCAGCTCGTAAATTATATTGGTTTGTTTCCTAAACGCTTTTATAAGTTTATTTTTGTTGTAAATATGTAACTATGACACCAGTTCAAGTATGGATTTCAGCAGCCCGCTTGCGTACACTGCCGCTTTCGGTTTCAGGAATAATTGTAGGTAGCGCGCTTGCTTACCACGCGGGAGTTTTTAGGTGGGATATTTGTATTCTGGCTTTGCTGGCGACTTTAGGGTTTCAAGTACTTTCTAATTTTGCAAATGATTATGGCGATGGAGTAAAAGGAACCGATAATCACGAGCGCATAGGTCCGGCGCGGGCGATGCAAAGCGGTCTTTTAACGGCCAAGCAATTAAAAAACGGAATGATTTTTACCGCGACTCTCACTCTTTTAATAAGTATTGCGCTTATTTACACGGCCTTTGGTTGGGAGCGCTTCTTAGAGTCTACACTGTTCTTTGTTTTAGGAGTTTTAGCGATTTTGGCTGCAATAAAATATACCGTAGGCAAAGGCGCTTATGGCTATCGTGGTCTAGGCGATTTGTTTGTTTTTATATTTTTTGGTCTGGTCGCAGTTGTGGGAAGCTATTACCTCTACGCGCTACATCTGGATTGGACGGTTTTTCTACCCGCATTAACGATTGGGTTTTTAAGTATTGCGGTGCTCAATCTTAATAATATGAGAGATCGTCTTAGCGATACACGAGCAAATAAAAATACGCTCGCCGTATTTTTAGGAGCAACTAAGGTCAAGTATTATCATTATTCTTTGATCCTGGGTGCTTTTTTAGCGAGTTTACTCTTCTTTTATCTCACAAACACATTCTTGTGGTCTGCAATCGCATTTGTGGTTTTTATTCCGTTAGGGAAGCATTTGATCCATGTTTCAAAAAATGAAAACCCTGCCTTGCTTGATCCTGAACTCAAAAAAGTGGCATTGGCTACTTTCTTCTTTTCGGTCTTGTTTACGTTGGGTTTTCTGTTTTAAATCTTTTTTTAACGAAAACTTATAGTAAAGGATTTTTTGATGTGCTTCTGCTTGACGAAATTTAGTTGCAAAAATTCACAATTATGAAAATTACCTACTACGGACAAAATTGTTTTGCCTTTGAAACTGAAAAAGCAACGATTCTTACAGATCCGTTTATTACCGGAAACGAACTAGCCAAAGACAAAGTTGACATTTCAACCTTAAATCCAGATTATATCTTTTTGACACATGCGCATCAAGATCATACCTTAGATGCTGAAGCTATTGCCAAACAAGCTGATGCTGTTATAGTGAGCAATTTTGAGATCGCAAATCATTACGGTGAAAAAGGGATCGAAACGCATCCTATGAATCACGGCGGGAGTTGGTCATTTCCTTTCGGAAAAGTAAAGTATGTAAATGCGATTCATACGAGTTCATTTCCCGACGGAAGTTATGGTGGTCAGCCGGGCGGATTTATTTTCAGTATCGACGGAAAAACTATTTATATGGCAGGGGATACCGCCCTTACAATGGACATGAAGCTCATCCCGATGGAGTTTGATCTTGACCTTGCGATTTTGCCTATAGGTGACAACTTTACTATGGGAATCAAAGACGCTGTTCTAGCAAGTGATTTTGTCGAATGTAAAAATATCATCGGGTGTCACTATGATACCTTTGGCTACATTGAGATTGATCACGAAGGTGCGATCAAAGCCTTCGATGCAGTTGAAAAGCAACTTACACTTTTAGAAATTGGTAGTTCGTACGAACTCTAAACACACCATTTTTGACAGCATCTTATAAAAAATTCGTTTTAAATTTTAAACGCCCCAGCGGGACTTCGCGGGGCGTTATGAATGTAAAGGAGACCTGGTTTATCAAAATTGAAGAACTGGGTAAGGTTGGTTTTGGAGAATGTGGAATCCTACGCGGACTCAGTATTGACGACCGTCCTGACTATGAAGAAACGCTAAAATGGGTTTGCGATAACATTCATCTTGGAGAAGAAACCCTTTATGAGCGGCTTACCGATTTCCCGAGCATTCAGTTTGGGGTAGAAATGGCGTTTAGGTCTTTTCGTGCTCAAAATCCTTTTGAACTTTTTCCTTCAGCATTTACTCAGGGAAAAGAAGGAATAGCCATTAACGGACTCATCTGGATGGGAGAACCCGATTTTATGCAGGAGCAAATAAGCGACAAACTTACCGCCGGATTTGATTGTATAAAGATGAAAATCGGTGCGATAGATTTTGATGCTGAAATTGAATTGCTTCAAGGAATACGAGACCGTTTTCCAGAAGAGGAAATAACACTCCGCGTTGATGCCAATGGTGCTTTTGCTCCAGACGAAGCGTTACAGAAATTAGAACGTCTTGCAGTATTAGATTTGCATTCTATCGAGCAGCCTATCAAACAACATCAGGAAAATGAGATGGCGCAGTTGTGTGCAAAAACACCTTTGCCTATTGCGCTGGATGAAGAGTTAATCGGTGTTTTTGGTTATGCCAAGAAAAAAGAATTACTGCAAAAAATAAAGCCACAATACATTATTTTGAAACCCAGTTTAGTTGGTGGCTTCCGCGGATGCGATACCTGGATTCAACTTGCAGAAGAGCAGGGCATAGGATGGTGGATTACTTCAGCATTAGAAAGTAATATTGGCCTCAATGCCATTGCGCAGTACACCTATTCAAAACAAACCACAATTCCGCAAGGATTGGGTACTGGCGCGTTATATACAAATAATGTATCTTCCCCTTTAGAAATTAAACACGGTGAATTGTGGTACGTACCGGAGAATCGCTGGAGTTTTCAATTTTAATTTATGTTTATAGCACAGGCGTATAAAGCGTTGCACGAGTTTTGGAGGTATCTGGTGGGCTCGGTTCTTATTATTATCGCATCAGTAATTGGTCAAATACCACTTACACTTGCCATTCTGGGAAAACTATGGATGGATAATGACGGCAATCCTGAAGAATTAGGAGACGCAATGGGCAGCCTCGATCAAGCTACGTTGATGGGGGTATTGGATAAAAACTTGACTTTGTTCCTTATGCTATTGTCTTTTGTTTTTGCTCTTGGCGGAGTTTTTCTTGCTGTAAAATATTTACATCAACAGAAGATGAAAGACATCATTACCACTCGAAAGAAATTTGATTGGGGACGCGTTTGGTTTGCTTTTATAATGATTACCATTTACACCATAGGAACTACATTGCTCTCCTATTTTATGGCTCCGGAAGAATTTGAAGTTACCTTCAATTTGATTCCGTTTTTAATTTTGTGTGTGGTTGCCATTCTTTTTGTGCCCATTCAAACCAGTGTGGAAGAATTTGTGTTTCGAGGATACCTGATGCAGGGTTTTGGTATTTTGGCAAAAAACAGATGGTTTCCCTTGGTGATGACTTCCTTTATTTTTGGAGGATTACATTATTTTAATCCGGAAATCGGTGCTATGGGTGACATTGTAATGGTATTCTATTTTGGTACCGGTTTACTTCTGGGAATTATGACCTTGATGGATGAAGGAATGGAGCTTGCTCTAGGCTTTCACGCAGCAAACAATTTAATTTCAGCCTTATTAGTTACCGCTGATTGGACCGCATTTCAAACTTATTCTATTTTTAAAGATATCTCAGATCCTACTGCCGGAATTGTAGACGTATTGCCCGTTTTTATAATTTATCCTATCTTTTTAGGGATTTTGGCTTATAAGTATAAATGGACCGGCTGGAAGGAAAAACTCTTTGGTCCGGTTGACAAGCCAAAAGAATTACAGCTTGACGATAATTTAGTGCCTGATTAAATTTAAAGTGATGTCTAAATATCCTGTACACCCAGAATTTCAACTTAACGGAACTTCCTATAAGGCTTCCGGGCTTAGAGATTTTGCTCAGGAGATTCAGAAAACAGGAGAACTTTATGAGCAAGAACTTGGCGAATTTATCCTAGACTGGCTCAATGATAAAGATTATGTTTTAGTCAATACTTCCGGTTCTACAGGAGCGCCTAAAAGTATTAAGCTTCTTAAAAAACATATGATCAATAGCGCTAAAGCTACAGGAAAGCGCTTTAAGTTAGAAGCAGGAACTACAGCTCTACATTGCTTGCCTACCCGTTTTATCGCCGGAAAATTGATGCTTGTACGCGCCGTAATTTTAGGTTGGAAACTCGATGTTGTTCCGCCTAAATCCAATCCGTTAGATCAGGTGTTGAAGCGTTATGATTTTTCTGCAATGACGCCTTTTCAGCTTGATAATAGTATTGCAAGAATGCATTTGCTGGCTAAACTCATTGTAGGTGGTGGGCCATTTTCCCAAACTTTAAAAGAGCTGGTTCAGGATTGCCCGACCAAAATTTACGAGACCTACGGAATGACTGAAACCGTAACCCATATCGCAGTACGTCGTGTAAATTCAAAAAAGAATAGAGAAACAGAACCTCCATTTAAAACGCTTAGCAAAGTCACCGTGAGTAAAGATGAGCGTGGTTGTCTGGTCATCAAAGCGCCAAAAGTTGCGACAGATCCTATAGTTACAAACGATTTGGTGGATTTGATTTCGTATAAGAAATTCCAATGGTTAGGTCGTATTGATAATGTCGTAAACAGCGGCGGCATCAAATTGTATCCAGAATCTATCGAGAAAAAACTGGCGCATCAAATAGATGTTCCGTTTATCATTGGTGCAGAGCAAGATGATGCTTTAGGAGAACGCCTAATTCTTGTTATAGAATGTGATAGTTTTGACGCTTCCCGTCTCAATTTTGAGGTTTTAGGAAAGTATGAAACTCCAAAACGTATCTTTTGTACACCTAAGTTTGTACGCACGCATAACGGAAAAGTAAAGCGTGGCGCTACCTTAAAGTCCCTTACTGCAGCCGAAGAAATTTAGGCACAATTTATGCTAATTTAGAAGCCGTACAGAATTCTTAGAATTAGGTTTAACTTAGTATCTTTAGCAAAAATTTATATTATGCGCTATATTTTTATTATCGCAATCACTTTATTTTCAATGCAGTCAATCTATGCTCAGTACGGGTATGGTAGAGGCTACGGGGGTTATGGCGGTTACGGTCGCAGCCGAATGAGCAGTATGGGAGCCAGTCAAACACCTCAAGGCCCTACCGAAGAACCTCCTACAGCTGCAGAAATTGCCGAAGAGCGTTTACCAGATTATGTTGCCGAGTTTGAACTTGACCCTTTTCAAACCGAAGTGCTGCGCACCTATTTGGAAGATTATTTTAATAATATAATGGCATTGCAAAAAGATCAAACCAAAGATCAGGAAACTATGCGTAAAGATTTTGAGCGTATGCAAAACGAGTTTAAAACCAATCTGAAATCTATAATGACCGAAGAAGAAGTAGAAAAACTCATCGCGATGGATTTTTCCAGTTCCGCAGTGCGAAAGCGAAAAAAGAAACGAGATAATTAATATAGAAAAGGTGCTTTAAGCACCTTTTTTTATTGGAGCCTAATATGTAATTTAGGTACGACTTTTAAATTCTCCTAATGCATAGATTTCTTTACCTAACTGTTTTCTCCATCTTTCTTTCTTTTACTACTTACGCTCAAATTTTACCCGAACGCGATCGTGCGGCTTTGGTAGATAAAATACTTGAAGAGCGTTTTAAACGTGTTTTGCCCGATGTGATGTCGCGTACCGGCATTGATATGTGGGTGCTTATCACGCGGGAGTATAATGAAGATCCTGTTGTGCGTACCATGTTACCGGCGACTTGGCTCAATGCAAGAAGACGTACCATGCTTGTGTTTTACTGGGATGAAGATCGATTCAAATTAGAAAAACTAGCGGTGGCCCGCTACAATATAGGTGAGAATATCACTTCGGCTTGGGATAAAGAAAAACAACCTGATCAATGGGAAGCCTTGATGCAACTCATAGAGGAGCGCGATCCGGAGAAAATTGCATTGAATTATTCTGATAACTACGGAATTGCAGACGGAATTTCCAAAACAGATTATGAGTTGTTTATGAAAGCCCTTCCTGAAACTTATAAAAACAAGGTAGTTTCAGCTGAAGCTCTTGCGGTAGGTTGGATTGAAACACGCAGCGCACTTGAGATGCAACTTTTTGAAGAGTTGGTGGGCATTACGCATGATATTATACAGGAAGCCTTCAGTTCAAAAGTCATAACACCTGGTAAAACTACGACCGAAGATGTGGTTTGGTTTTTTAGACAAAAGGTTACCGAGATGGGACTGGATACGTGGTTTCACCCTACAGTAGATATTCAGCGTTCTAATGAACCGCTTGAAAGTCATATCACAGCTTTTACAAATCATAGCGAAGGACAGGTTATTCAGCCCGGCGATTTGCTGCATTGTGATTTTGGTATTTCTTATTTACGACTGAATACAGATTGCCAGGAGCACGCTTATGTTTTAAAAGAAGGAGAAACGAAAGCACCAGATTTTCTAGAGGAAGCCTTCAAAAAAGGAAATCAAGTTCAGGATATTTTTACTTCAAACTTTGCTACCGGAAAAACCGGTAATGAGATTTTATTAAAATCCCTTGCTGAAGCTAAATCAGCTGGTTTGCAGCCGTCAATATATACACATCCACTTGGGTTGTACGGGCATTCTGCGGGACCTACAATTGGAATGTGGGATGCACAAGAAGGCGTTCCCGGTCCGGGCGACTATCCACTTTATGAGCATACCGCTTATGCGATAGAATTAAACACGACCGTAAACATCCCGCAATGGGGGAAAGATATTCGCATTATGCTTGAAGAGGATGGTTTTTGGGGACCTAAGGGTTTCAAGTACATCAACAAACGTCAGGAAGAACTGATCCTTATTGACTAGGCTTGAGCAGCCGCTTGCTTTGCTCTTTTCTTACGTAAGGCCATAACGCTAATCGATAATAAAATCCCTCCAAATGCGAGACAGGCTCCTACAAGTTCTGGCGAAGTGTAACCATATCCCGCTGCGATAGGCAAGCCTCCTAAAAAGGCACCTACAGCATTGGCGATATTAAAAGCCGCTTGATTTACCGAAGAAGCAAGCATTTCTGATTCTTTGGCCGATTTGATCATCAACATTTGAATGGAAGGCGCTGTTGAAAAAGCAAAAGCTCCTGTTACAAATACCATTAGCAACATCGCCCATTGAATAGGTGCAATTAAAGAAATTGTGATTAGACAAAGCGTCATCGCGCTTAATAAGATCGCAGTAGCTTTTATAGGTGAAAAACTATCAGCGAGTTTTCCTCCTAAAATATTTCCGCAGGTCATTCCTAGTCCGGCAAGCATAAGAATGAAAATGACCATATCGTTATCAAAGCCACTAACTTCGGTAAGCAAAGGTGTAATGTAGCTGTACCACGCAAAAAAGCCTCCGGTTCCTATGGCGGTAATGGCCAGAATAAGCCAGAGTTCGGTACGTTTAAAAATCTTTAAAGCTTGTTTGATAGGAATAGGTTCTGATTTTTCAATCTTCGGAAGCCAAAAGCGAATGGCAATTACGGTGAGTAAGCCTATAAAAACTACGATCATAAAGGTGTAGCGCCACGAAATATTATGACCTACATAGGTGCCTAAAGGAATACCAATAATATTAGCCACCGTTAGACCACTAAACATCATAGCTACGGCACTGGCCGCTTTTTCTTTGGCAACGAGTCTGCTTGCAACTACTGCACCTACACCAAAAAACGCACCATGAGGTAAGCCGGAAAGCAATCTGGAAATAAGCATTAAGCCGTAACTCGAAGCAAAAACCGATAGCGAGTTGAAGACTGTAAACCCGATCATCAAGGATAAAAGAATCTTTTTTGGCGAATAATTACCGGCAATTGCCACAAGGATTGGAGCGCCAATAACAACACCTAAGGCATAGGCAGAGATAAAGTGTCCCGCTTGAGGAATAGTGACGTTCAGATCTTTAGCCACATCCGGCAAGATTCCCATCATCACAAACTCGGTCATACCAATACCAAAACCACCTATTGCAAGAGCAATCAGACTCTTTTTAAACATAAAAAATGTATTTTTTTACCTGTCAAATATTTCAACAGGTCACAATTTTGCAAATATAGGATAGTTATTTGGGCTAATACTGTTTAGACTTAACCGATTTAGTCGAGTATAACTGTAAAAATAAAACAGGTTTACTATAGGTGTTATCTATAGTAAACCTGTTTTATTGGCGCCGCCAAAGGGTTTAATGCTCCGAGGCTTGTCTCGAAATTGAAAATTCGTTTCCAAGCAATGCCTCTTGAGCCCGCCCTGAGGTAGTTTACTTGACAATCAAGATTAAAAGGCTTGAGCTTTACCAAGAAGGAATACATTAAACCTGAATCACACCAAGATTGAATTTTTTCTCAATAGGTGCATGGTTTGCTGCTTCAATACCCGTAGAGATCCACTTTCTCGTATCTAGCGGGTCGATGATCGCATCGGTCCAAATACGAGAAGCGGCATAATATGGTGAAACCTGCTCGTCATAACGAGCTTTGATTTTGTCATAAAGTTCTTTTTCAACTTCGGGCGTGATCTCTTTGCCTTGTTTTTTAAGCGAAGCCGTTTCAATTTGGAGTAAGACTTTGGCAGCGCTGTTACCGCTCATTACCGCTAATTCAGCCGAAGGCCAGGCAGCGATCAATCGAGGATCATAAGCTTTACCACACATCGCATAATTTCCGGCTCCATAAGAGTTTCCAACTACAATGGTGAATTTAGGCACTACACTATTGCTCACGGCATTTACCATTTTGGCCCCGTCTTTTATGATGCCTCCGTGTTCACTTTTGCTTCCCACCATAAAGCCGGTAACATCTTGTAGAAAAACCAAGGGTATTTTTTTCTGATTACAATTGGCAATAAAACGAGTGGCTTTATCTGCGCTATCGCTATAGATCACACCACCAAACTGCATCTCGCCCTTTTTAGTTTTTACGATCTTGCGCTGGTTGGCAACAATACCTACTGCCCAGCCGTCAATGCGCGCATATGCTGTGATCAAGGTTTGACCATAACCTTCTTTATACTCTTCATATTCCGAATTATCAACCAGACGTTTTATAATTTCGGTCATATCGTATTGGTCGCTACGCTTGGCAGGCAGGATTCCGTAGATATCTTGCGGATCTTCTTTGGGTTTTGCGGCTTCGATTCGATTATATCCGGCTTTTTCAAAATCACCTATTTTACCCATTATATTTTTAATGCGTGTAAGTGCATCCCGGTCGTCAGAAGCTTTATAGTCGGTTACTCCACTAATCTCGCAATGCGTAGTTGCTCCGCCTAAAGTTTCATTGTCAACCGTTTCACCAATGGCGGCTTTCACGAGATAACTTCCGGCGAGAAAAATACTCCCGGTCTTATCTACGATCATCGCCTCATCGCTCATAATGGGCAGGTAAGCACCTCCCGCAACACAGCTACCCATCACGGCACTTATTTGAGTAATGCCCATACTGCTCATCACCGCATTATTTCTAAAAATGCGACCAAAATGCTCTTTGTCAGGGAAGATCTCATCTTGCATTGGCAAGTAGACCCCGGCACTGTCAACGAGATAGATGATGGGTAATTTATTTTCTATGCTTAGTTCTTGCGCGCGCAGGTTCTTTTTTCCTGTAATAGGAAACCATGCTCCGGCTTTTACAGTAGCATCATTTGCAACGACAATACATTGCTTTCCACTTATGTGTCCTATTTTAACCACAACTCCGCCACTAGGGCAGCCACCGTGCTCTTCATACATTCCTTCACCGGCAAAGGCAGCGATTTCAATAGCTTTTTCGGCGTCATCCAGTAGAAAATCAATGCGCTCTCTAGCGGTGAGTTTTCCTTTTTCGTGATGCTTAGCGATGCGTTTTTCGCCACCGCCCAGCTTTACTTTGGCCAAGCGATGCTTTAAATCGGAAACAAGAAGCTTATTGTGATCTTCGTTTTTATTGAATTTTAAATCCATCTATAAATTATATAAAGAGCATTCCCAGAGGCTTTAAGAATTAAACCGGAAACACTCACGTATTGTAAAATTGAATGTTAACGAAAATACGAAATCACTCCCTCATGAAATCGTTATACTTATGTGAAAAACGCGATATTTGCTTTTTAAACCAAAACCCAAGGACGCTTGAAATGCTGTTAAGCTTGAAAACGAGTTGGGTAAATTTTAGCTTCTGATGCCTGTCAGAGCTACAAACAAATTATTATGATGAATAAGAATACAGTACTAGGTTGGGCAACGTTTATAATGATCGTTGTAGGCTTAGGACTTATAGCATTAGGAGCCTTTAAATATTCTGAAGTTGCCGGTTGGGGATTTGCTTCAGTAGGTATAGGTTTCTTTGCAATCGCCTGGGTTTTTAATGCATTAAAAGGAAGAGTTTAATGGCAGACCAAGCGCTCAAAGAACAACTTCTAAAACACCTTAAGGGCGGCGAGGCATTTATGCCCGTAAGTGAGCTTCTTGAGAAAATCTCATTTAAAAAATCGGGTAAGCGCCCGGTGGGGTTGCCGTATTCCTTTTATGAGATTTTCTATCATATGGTGTATGCCCAGAAAGATATTTTGAGCTATTGCACAGCTGAAGATTATAAACTACCGGCTTGGCCACGCGATTATTGGCCTGATGCCAGTAGTGCAGTTTCAAAGGAGTCTTGGGAAGCGCTTAAAAATCAATTTAAAGACGATCAAAAACAACTGGCTGTGTTTGTCGAAACTGTAGATACCCATTTACTAGATGTGGTTAAGCACGGTAAAGAGCAAACGGTGCTACGCGAATTGATGCTCGTCATCGAGCACAACGCATATCATGCAGGGCAGTTAGCCATTATTCTTAGGTTGTTGGGTTTGCTTTAAGCCAAGAATTCTTGTAAGTTGAAGGATAAAATTTAGATTCAAAAAAATAAAACAAACGGAACATGAGTGACGATAAAAAAATAATATTTTCAATGACCGGGGTGAGTAAAACCTTTCCCGGTGCCAATACTCCGGTACTTAAAAATATCTACCTGAGTTTTTTCTACGGAGCCAAAATCGGAATTTTGGGGCTTAACGGTTCGGGTAAATCTACTTTGCTGAAGATCATTGCCGGGATTGACAAGAACTATCAAGGAGATGTAACTTCAGATAAAGAATTCTCTGTAGGCTATTTAGAGCAAGAACCACAGTTAGACGATGACAAAACGGTTCTTGAGGTAGTAAAAGAAGGAGCTGCAGATACGGTTGCAATTCTTGATGAATATAATAAGATCAATGATCAGTTTGGATTAGAAGAGGTGTACAGTGATCCAGATAAAATGGAAAAGCTGATGAACCGTCAGGCTGTACTTCAAGATGAGATTGATGCAAGAGGCGCGTGGGAGTTAGACAATAAACTTGAAGTAGCGATGGATGCGTTGCGTACACCACCTGCAGATCAAAAGATTGGTGTGCTTTCTGGTGGAGAGCGCCGTCGTGTTGCTTTATGTCGTTTGTTATTACAAGAACCTGATGTATTGCTGCTTGATGAGCCTACCAACCACTTAGATGCAGAGAGTGTTCACTGGTTAGAACATCACTTGGCACAATATAAAGGGACGGTTATTGCCGTAACGCACGACCGTTATTTCTTAGATAATGTAGCAGGATGGATTCTTGAGCTAGATCGTGGAGAAGGAATTCCTTGGAAAGGAAATTATTCTTCTTGGTTAGACCAGAAGTCTAAGCGCATGGCACAAGAACAAAAGCAAGCCAGCAAACGTCAAAAAACCTTAGAGCGTGAGTTAGAGTGGGTGCGTATGGCACCAAAAGGACGTCAAGCCAAGCAAAAAGCACGTTTGAGTAATTATGACAAGCTGCTTTCTCAAGATCAAAAACAAACCGATGAGAAATTAGAAATCTACATTCCCAACGGCCCGCGTTTAGGTACTAATGTGATCGATGCAAAAGGCGTAAGTAAAGCCTTCGGCGAAAAACTGCTTTATGAAGATTTGAATTTTGTACTTCCGCAGGCAGGAATCGTTGGTGTTATTGGTCCTAACGGTGCCGGTAAAACCACGATCTTCAAAATGATAATGGGAGAGATCGAGCCGGATAAAGGCGAATTTACTGTAGGAGAAACAGCAAAAATCGCATACGTAGACCAGTCGCACAGTAATATTGATCCTGAGAAAACCATTTGGGAAAACTTTAGTGATAAACAGGAGCTAATCATGATGGGCGGTCGCCAAGTTAACAGTAGAGCCTATTTAAGTCGATTCAACTTCAGCGGAAGCGAGCAAAATAAAAAAGTAAGTATGTTGTCTGGAGGGGAGCGTAACCGCTTACATCTGGCAATGACCCTTAAAGAAGAGGGTAACGTATTGCTACTCGATGAGCCTACAAACGACCTTGATGTAAATACTTTAAGAGCTCTTGAAGAAGGACTTGAGAACTTTGCAGGCTGTGCGGTGGTAATCTCTCACGACCGTTGGTTCTTAGATAGAATTTGTACACATATTTTAGCTTTTGAAGGGGATAGTCAAGTCTATTTCTTTGAAGGTGGTTTCTCTGATTATGAAGAGAATAAGAAAAAACGTTTAGGCGGAGATCTTATGCCAAAACGTATCAAGTATAAAAAGTTGGTGCGCTAATTACTGTAAAAAACAATTTATTGGCGCCGCCAAAGGGTTTTATACTCCGAGGCTTGCCTCGAAATTGAAAATTCGTTTTCAAGCAATGCCTCAAGGGGTTGCCCTGAGGTAGTTTAATAAGAAAACCTCACAGCTAAAACCTGTGAGGTTTTTTTTGGCACCGCCAAACAGAAACAAGTCCCGGGCTTGTTTCGAGGAAGTTTACTTTTAGTACTTTTAGAGAAACTAATAAACACAGATAATTTTGAGTTTTGAAAATATAAAAGCCATCGCATTTGATGCAGATGATACGCTCTGGGTGAATGAGACATTTTTTAGAGATGCAGAAGTTGCGTTTGCAAAGCATCTTGCTGCGTATGGTGACCAAGACGAGATCGTTCAAAAACTTCTGGATACCGAAATAAAAAACTTAGACACCTACGGTTACGGGATCAAGGGATTTACCTTGTCGATGTTAGAGACTGCACATCGGTTGATGGGCAAAAAGATGAATGCTGAAACCATAGATTTTATATTGAATAAAGGCAAGCAAATGCTCGCTGAACCTGTTGAGTTACTTCCGCATATTGAAGAAGTTCTAGGCCAACTTTCAAAAAAATATAAGCTGGTAGTAGCGACTAAAGGTGACCTGCTTGATCAAGAGCGTAAATTGATCAAAAGCGGCTTGATCGATTATTTTCATCACGTGGAGATCGTTTCAGATAAAAAAGAAACACAATACAAGAAACTGGTAAAACATTTAGATATTCAGCCTCAGGAATTCTTGATGATCGGTAACTCGCTAAAATCAGATGTTATCCCGGTACTTGCAATGGGCGGTCACGCTTTTCATATTCCATTTCATACCACGTGGTCACACGAACAGGTAGATGAGGAGATCAATCACTCAAAATTCAAGGCGCTTAAAAGTGCTCGTGAACTTTTAGATATTCTTTAGGTCTTATTGTCTGCGTGGTAAGAAGCTGCGCAGGGTATATATCACTGCGGCGATGCCCAATCCTAAAAGTAAACCTTTGCCAAAACTGGGTTGAAAAAACCAAATGCTTATAGCGATAACAGCCAATACACCAAAGAGAATCGCTGCGCGTTTATGTTCTGCCTTCATACTTCAAAGATACAGTTCTGCAATTTGTTTAGTAGGCTATTAATAAAAAATTAAAGCAGCTGTGTTTGACTTTTTTGTATGTTTGATCGCGATTTTTAAAGTGCATTTTAAAAGTTTTTTTCGTTAAAAAACAGTAAATTATAAAGGCTGTTTTATCACTTTTATACACTTTTGAAGCAGCTTTAACGTTTAAAAATAAAACAGAATCTAATCAATACTTATTTATGGAAAGTGAAAATAAAAACACCGGCATTAAGATCATTACCGGTATTCTTGCAGTACTTCTTGTGGTAGCAGGAGCTTTTGCTATAAAGTTGTACAATCAAGAAAAGAATACAAAGGCCGAGTTGACCGAAGAAAAGGAGCTCGTGCTTAATGATCTAAAGCAAATGGTTACCAAATATGACGCGGTGATCGAAGAAAACAACTTAAAAGATACCGAACTGAACCAAGCGAGAGACCGCATACAAGTTCTTATAGATTCGGTGCAAAAGATGGAAGCTAATATTTCTGTTTTGCGTCGTTATCGTGATGAGGTGTATAAACTTAAAAAGGAGCGTGAGTATCTTTTTGCCCAAAACGACAGCTTAAAGGGAATGAACAAAATGCTCGCTATGCGCGTGGATAGTACGACTTACGAACTTGAAGTTTCTAAGATGAAACGCGATAGTCTGGCGATGGTTAAAGAAGAGCTTGCAGAAAAAGTTGCACTGGGTTCTAGTCTTGCTGCTAACAAACTTGTGGGAACCGGAGTGATCGTGAGAAACAGTGGTAAACTGGTAGAGAATGATAACGCGCGCCGTGTTGATCGCATTAGAGCGTGTTATACAGTACCTCAAAACCGAATCGCAGAAGCCGGAGATAAGCAGCTTTACGTGCAAGTTTTAGATCCGCAGAATAACATCTTGGGAGAAAACAAGACGGTGACGATCGATAGTGTGACCTCGATCACGTATAGTGCGATCTCTAAGTTTTATTATGAGAAAACGGCTTTAGATATCTGTGAAAATGTTGCGCCAAGAGGTGACAAGTTTGCTGAAGGTTTATACAAAATCAACATTTTTGATGGTGGTAAAATGATCGCTTCAACAAGTCTGGTTCTTGACTAGGTAGCAATAGAAAAAGGATAAAAAGAAAAGCTTCGGAGAACATCCGAAGCTTTTTTTATTAACACCGTCAAAGGGTTTTATACTCCAAGGCGCTTTATTTTCCACCGTTAGCGCGTAAATCTTCTAAACAGAATTCACCAAAAGTCGGTAACCCGCTCATATCTGTACTGGTAGCATCTGCGACGGTTTGAAAATACATCAGGCAGTTTTCCTGATCGCAGTGTTTATTTGGTGTTGCGCCACCGTCGTCATCTGCGGTTTCATCTTCGTGATCACGCACCATTTCTGTACCCAGATTTACTAAACCAAATAAGTGACCAAACTCGTGTTCGGTTGTGATGGTTTCTAACTGGGTTAAACTTGGTCCCGTTATGCCGCGGCTAAATTCTCTAAGCGTTTCTCCAAAAATGATACACGAGGTATTGCGATAGGCTGTACCAAGAATTCTACTGTTGCCTTCGTCACTTTCAGAATTCTGATCTGCAAAAAAGACCCAGACGCCTAACTCGCTTCCTTCATTAAAAACAGTGCGATTGTCATTTTCTATCTCAACATATTCATCTCGATTGAGAGCACCTACTGTAGTTGCAGGAACTACCGTTTCAGTAAAACGTACACCGCCGGGTTTGTTAAGGCGGGCAGTAAAAAAACTTCTAAGATTATTCAGCGTATTTTCAGAAGGTCTAAAGCCGTCTACATAGGCGATCTCTACATTCATCGAGGTGAACTCTTCTGCACTCAAAAAAGCTCTGGCAGATGCTCCCAAGGATTGTCTATTTGCTGCCGTTGGATCTGGAGGTGTGGTCTCAGAATTATTAGTATCACTAGAGCAGGATAGTATTAAAAAGGCAAATAGTAGCGTAAAATAGGGGGTAATTTTCTGTAAAATCATTGTATTAATTTAGGTTTCGCTAAAATAACTAAACGTTTTAGCTTGAGCTCTTGTTGTAAAAGCTTTGTGATGTTTTTAATATTTACGCTAATTTTTAGGATTCAGTTTTTATCAAGCGTGCTAAAAAATCATAATGTGGCCCGTCACAAATTTTTTCGCAAGTAAAACCTGCTTTTTCTGCTTCTTTTTTTAAAGTTTTAAAATCTAGATACAACCAGTCAAAAGCTGCTGAGGTCTGGTTTTTATAGTTGATTTGAAAGGTGACCTCCCCATAATAATCACGACTTGCGTCACGCCAGTAACTCCCATCTTCTTCCTCATACATAAAAGCGATGTCTGAAGAGTCAACCAGAATTTGACCGTCGGTTTTGAGTAAAGAACGCAAATGGGTGAGATAGCTTTCAGTCTTTTTAAGCGTTTGAAAAATACCGGTGCCATTCATTATTAATAAAAGCGTATCGTAGCCACTTTCTCTATAATCTAAGATGTCTGTGATTTGTGTGCTCTTAACTCCGCGACTTTTACAAACCTCAATAGCTCCTTCAGAAATATCTAAAGCAGTAACCTCAATACCTTTATTTTGAAGGTATAAAGTGTGGCTTCCGGCGCAGGCACCAATGTCTAAGGTTTTTCCTTGAGCCAGTTGAAGCGCTTTTTGTTCCACTTCAGGCATTTCTTCATAACTGCGGAAGAGATAAGGAACAGGAATCTCATCATCTTCGGTAAGTGACGAGATCACTGTAATATCTTCAGAATACTTGTCGTTGTGAAAATCAAGTAAAGCTTGACCAAATATATCGGGGTTTTGAGAATCTTTTTCGGCCATAAATTATAGGGGCTTTAAATGCTTATTTTTGCGGTATGGATGAATTTATTGAGCAGTTGCCCAATCTGGCCAAAGATAAGCATAAAGAGACTGCTGCCTATTTTAAAAAGCTGAAGCGTAAACCGCCCAAAGATCTGGATTATCAGATGCAGGAGTTGCACGACGAAGAGTTTGAACGCACCGACTGTCTTACGTGCGCAAATTGCTGTAAAACAACAGGGCCGTTATTTACCGATCGCGATGTGAGCAGGATCGCCAAGCATTTTAGAATGAAAGATGCGCAGTTTATTGAGACCTATTTGCGCGTTGATGAAGACAACGATTATGTCTTACAGGAGGTGCCATGTACCTTTCTGGGAGCAGATAATTACTGTATGATCTATGATGTTCGTCCTAAGGCTTGCGCCGAATTCCCGCATACAGACCGAAAGAAATTTCAGCAGATCACCAATCTAACCTTAAAAAATGTTGCGATTTGCCCGGCGGCGTATAATATCGTTGAGCAAATGAAAGAACGCATTAAACTTAAATAAGACGTATGAAAAGCATTATAAGTATTTTAATTCTAGCTTTTACAGCAACAGGTTTTAGCCAACAAATTGACGCCGATAAAAGTGCGTTTGCACACACATTTTCTATTGTTGCTCGCGACGCGGAAACCGGAGAAATGGCTGTGGCTGTACAAAGCCATTGGTTTAGCGTGGGTTCTCTAGTGAGTTGGGGAAAGAGTGGAGTTGGAGTGGTTGCTACACAATCTTTTGTGAATCCTTCTTATGGTCCTAATGGTTTAGCCTTGATGCAGGAAGGAATGTCTGCAGAAGCAGCGCTCGAACAACTCATTGCAGAAGATGAAGGAAAAGCCTATCGTCAAGTCGCTTTTTTAGATGTCAACGGAAATGCTTCAGCCTACACGGGTGAAAAATGTGTAGTTTATGCCAGTCAGATTACCGGAGATAATTTTTCGGTGCAGGCTAATATGATGTTGACCGATCAAACTGTTCCTGCGATGGCAGCGGCTTTTGAGAAGCATAGTAAACTTCCGTTAGCAGAGCGTATGGTTGAAGTTTTAAAAGCGGCGCAAGCTGCAGGTGGCGATATCCGCGGAAAGCAATCAGCTGCATTGATCGTTGTAGGACCAGAATTGGTTGAGAATCCTTGGGAAGAATATAAGATTAATTTGCGTGTAGATGATCACCAAAATCCCATTGAAGAATTAGAGCGTTTACTGAAGGTTGCCCGAGCATACGAATATATGAATCGCGACGATCTGGCTGTAGAAGCAGGCGATATGCCCGAAGCACTAAAACAATACGGCACCGCCGAAAAAATGTTTCCCGATAATTTAGAAATGAAATTCTGGAAGGCGGTAGCGATGGCCAATGACGGTCAACTTGAGGAGGCAAAACCTATTTTTAAGGCGATTTTTGAACAGGATGAAAACTGGCGTGCAATGGTTGGTCGTTTAGTAAAACCGGGATTGCTTACCGTTAGCGCATCAGAAGTTGAGCAAATTCAGAATTTATAATACAGCTTGAAGAATTGAAAGCATAAAAAATGCCTGAGTAACGTACTCAGGCATTTCTATATTTATATTTAATCGACTTTAGTCGTCTAGTCCTCCGCGACGGTTTCCATCACGAGGTGCTGGCCAAGTCATTTGCTCACCAGATCTTCTGTTTATAGGAAGAACGATTTGCTCACGAGAAGTTTTTTCGTCGTCTTCACTTGCCATGTACGCTAAAACCGCAGTCAGGATCGCATTGTTTTGCACATCGTCCCAAACGATCTTATCATATGTATCACGGTTGGTGTGCCACGTGTAGTTCCAGTAATTCCAGCTTAACGAACTTAAATTAAATGCAGGAGCACCAGCTGCTACAAAAGAAGCATAGTCAGAACCACCACGACCAGGAGTTCCCGGGAAATGGGTTTCAATACGTGCTACTTCATCAGGAACAGCGCTTAACCAACTGCCTAAATAATCGTAAGCATTTAAGAATCCGTTTCCTGAAATATTAGCCACGCGACCTGTACCATTATCCTGATTAAATACCGCTTGAACACCCGCTACGATTTCCGGATGATCTTTTACAAAAGAACGAGACCCGTTAAGCCCTTGCTCTTCACTTCCCCAATGTCCTACGAGAATGGTGCGTTTTGGATTAGGATAAACTTGCTTTAAGATGCGCATAGCTTCCATCATTACCAAAGTTCCTGTACCGTTGTCTGTTGCTCCCTGGCCACCATCCCAAGAGTCAAAATGGGCTGAAAGAATCACATACTCATCAGGCTTTTCACTTCCTTTTATTTGAGCGATGGTGTTGAATGTTGGCATTTCACCCAATTCTTCAGATTCTGCAACCACTTTGATCACAGGCTTGTCGCCGTAATCTGCAAGACGGTAAAGCAGACCATAATCTTCTAAAGCGATATCCACCATCGGGATTTCTTCGGTATAGGCAGAAAATACTTTGTTTACACCAAAACCGCGTGACCAGTTGCTGGTAATCACACCAACAGCTCCTGCTTCTTCTAATATTTTAGGAAGTTCTCTTGAAGAATATCCTGTAGCTTTGATGCGCGCATTCCAAGCGTCATTAAGCGCATCACGGTCTTTTTTCATTTTCTCAAAAGACTCAGGAGTCGCCCATTCTTCCCAATTGTCGTCAGGTCTACCGGTAGGTTGTGGCATAGAAACCAAAACAAATTTTCCTTCTACCTGAGAAAGCATATTTTTAAAGCTAACCGAATCTTTAGCTTCCGGAAGCACTACAACTTCAGCCTCTACACCTTTTGATTTGGTTGCAGGAGACCAAGCCAACTGCATACCTTCAAGACTTACACTGCGCGGACTAACCAAATCGATATGGGTGATGCCACGATCCCAACCTTTCCAAACGCCCCACTGCTGATTTTCAGCTTCGATACCCCAATCGGTATAGGTGTCAACAGCCCAATCGTGCGCTTGTTTCATTTCTGGAGTTCCTACAAGTCGTGGTCCCACAACATCCAGAAGTTGGTGAGCAAGTAGTTTAAGTTGTGAATTTTCGGTTGCTTCTTTAACGATCGCGTCAACCGTTTCTTCTTGCGTTTGCGCAAAAAGGCCGGTGCTCAGACTGGCGCCAAGCATACATAAGTAAAACGTTTTTTTCATTAAAATAAATTTAAGTGCTTTTAAGTGTTAGACCTTAAAATTAAAACTTCGATTGGTTCTGCTGAATAAAAAGAGCGATTAATCATTCTCGCTTTTTACTTTTATCGAAAAATAGATTTAATCGAGAAAAATTCAGAATTAATCAGCAATCGCCGCAAAAACAATATTTCTTAACTTCCAAGAGGTTTCATCTCCACCTACTTGCTGTGTTTGCTTCATTATAATACCGATGAGTTGTTCTTCAGGATCAGCAAAATATTGCGTGTTGAAATAACCGCCCCACTCAAAAGTGCCTGCACTTCCATTACCGCCTTTGGCAGCACCTAGGTCATCAACTACACTAAACGCAAGGCCGTGATGTGAACCATTACCTTTCCAAATATCTCCAATTTGATTTTTTAGAATAAAATCGACGGTTGTACGGCTTAAAATTCTGTTTCCATTGAGTATACCTTTATTGAGGTACGTTTGAAGAAATTGCGCATAATCTACCGGAGTGCTTGAAAGTCCGGCGCCACCGGAGAAGAAAGTCATTTTTCCTTTTTTTGGATAATCAGGATCGTAAAAGGTGGTTGGGAAATCAATCCAATCACCTTCCTTCTTCGTTTGAACAGAAACCAGAAGGTCTCGTTTTTCTTTTGGGAGATAAAAGAACGTGTTGTTCATTTTTAAAGGTTCAAAGATTTCAGTTCTAAAAAACTCGTCAAGCGGCTTGCCGGAAATGATCTCAATAAAATACCCCAATACGTCGAGCCCTTCGCTATACGTGAAATTCTCACCGGGATTGTGATGCAATGGCAGTTTTGCAAGTTTCTTGACACTTTCTTCAATCGTGATTTTTTCAGTAGTAAAAAGGTCGGTGATGCCGGCTTTTTTATAGATCTTCTTAAATCTGGGGTCGCCATCGATAGCACCATAGCCAATTCCTGAGGTGTGCGTAAGCAAATGTCTAATCGTTATGGGACGTGCTGCCGGCTTGGTTGTATAGCTTCCGTCAGGTAATAGGGAATCTAAGACCTGAGCATCTTTAAACTCAGGAATGTATTTTGAAATAGGATCGTCAAGTTGAAATTTCCCACGCTCCCAAAGCATCATCACTGCAGTTGAGGTAATTGCTTTGGTTTGTGATGCGATTCTAAAAATGGAGTTCAGATCAAGGGGTTCACCTGCTGCATTTGCGGCTCCAAATGCTTTGTGGTATACAATTTTACCATTACGGGCAACCAGAGCGACCATTCCCGGTACTTGCTTTTGAGCGAGAGCCTCAAGCGCCATCGTATCAAGATAAGCAAGTCGTGAACTGCTCATTCCCGCGGCTTCCGGTCGCATCTTAGGGAGCAAGCTTTCTTGTTGCGCATAGCCGGAAATTTGAAAAAGGAACAAGCAACAGTAGATGGTACACAGATTTAAAATAGGTTTCATTGCGTAGATTGAATTAGTTGAAAAAAAATACCCCGGGAAAATCCCGAGGTATAAATTTAGACAAGTTTAGATTCTAAAAATAATATATCGTTTGCGTAATCATTTAATATTGCTCTTGGCTTCACCAAGTGTGATCACACGATTTGTACCCTTAATAGGTTTGCTATTGACAAATTGCTCTTCAATCAATCGCACTTCGTTATCTTGAGATTGATATTGTTCTAAGGTCAGTTTCAGCGTATGATACCCAACCATATTAAAGAGGATCGTGTCTTTCTTTTCTAGTCCGTGTGCTTGTTCAAAATAAAAAATACCGTCACTCTTTGAAGTAACCCCTTTTTTAATTGATTTTATAAAAACGTTCACGCCTTCAATTGGTTCTTGTGTTTTAGCATCGGTGATGGAGCCATAAAGGCGCTGGCCGTAAAATGGGATGCTGAAGAAAAACGCACAAATTAAAATTATAATAGACTTCATAGTTTAAATTTTATTGGCAAGACCAAAGGCTTTAATAGCCGAGCTTGCCGCGAAATTGAAAACCTGTTTCTAACGAATACCTTAGGGCTACCCCGAAGTATTTCGGATATCAAACGATATAGTGATTTACTACATCGTTATAACAGGTTGGGAAATTAAATAATTTAAACGTTTTAAAACGTTAACGCCGTATTTAATTGCGTTAATTAACGTAAAAATGCTGTTTTAAAGGCGCTAAGTTCAGCGTAAGCTCGATTAATCTAGCATTTTTATTGGCACCGCCAAAGGGTCAAATACTCCGAGGCTTGCCACGATATCGAACATTCGTTTCCAGACAATGCCTCATGGGTTTGCTCTGAGGTGGTTTACTGCTAGATTTTTGATATTGAATTTGTTGTGGAATTGTTCAATTGGAAATTCTGCGGTTTGAAACAGTGCTTAAGATCTATTTATATAACAAATACTTGCTGCGTAGTTTTTTGAACTGTTCCAAATCAATTTGCCAGCTTTGTTCTATCTCATCTAGAGATAATCCTGATTCGATTTGCTTTTGCAGTTGTGCAGTCCCTGCGTGTGCCGTAAAATTTTTAGTATTGAAGAATTCTTCTTTCTTCTCATAATTGCGATACGCGTCCACAATAAATCGCAGATCTACTTTTTGTAAAGGGGCTTGGTTTCTCAAGTCTAATCCGTTACAAGTTTGTCCTTTGAACTTGGGGTTTTTAGAACCAAAATTAGGTTGCGGAGTATAATTCAGCGTATACTTTTCTGCCGGAAGATATGGAGCGCCTATAATTTGAAACTGCATTTCTGTACCACGACCTGCGTTAAGCGTGGTTCCTTCACACAAACCTAAACTTGGATAAAGCATGACGGCCTGGTCATTAGGTAAATTAGGAGAAGGGCGCACCGGTAGGGAGTAATGCATATCGTGGGTGTAATTTTTCATAGGAATCACCGTGAGTTGCGGTGTGTTGTTTGTTTCTAACCAATTTTCTTCAGCCATCATTTGTGCATATTCACCAATGGTCATCCCGTGAACGAGCGGTACACCGGCGTGCATTCCTAAAAAGCTGGTGTGTTCAGCTTCCATAACGGGGCCGTCTACATAACTTCCGTTAGGATTAGGACGGTCTAAAACAAGAATAGGTATCGAAGCTTCCGCGGCAGCCTGCATCACGTAGTGTAACGTAGCGATATACGTGTAAAACCGAACGCCCACATCCTGAATGTCAAAAACTAAAATATCAATACCTACCAGCTGTTCTGGTTTAGGTTTTTTATTGCTTCCGTATAAAGAAATTACCGGTAAGCCGGTTTTAGGATCTTTACCATCTTTGACAGCTTCACCAGCATCGGCGGTTCCTCTAAAGCCGTGTTCAGGAGAAAATACTTTTACAATAGTGATGTTGTGTGCTATTAAAGAATCTACTAAGTGCGTATACTTTTTTTCTGCAGAAGTAGTTTGAGCTTTTAGAATAAGCGAACTTGGGTTTCCTACTACCGCTACTTTTTTGTCTTTTAATATAGGTAAGTAAGCTTCGGTTTGATTTGCACCCAAGACTAAAGCTTCCTTCAGTTTAGCGGTGCTACTATCAGTCGGATTAAAATTTATGGGTTGCTCAGCTTCAGTTTGATTTTTGGTTTCGGAAGCGTTTCCGCAGGAAATACTAATTACACAAACTAAAAAAAAGGTACTTTTGAATAAACGAAACGCCATAGGACGATTGAATTTTGAATATTTTACAGCTAAACGCATAATTGGCGCAAAGAAGTATAAAAGTACTGCTTCGACTCCTATAATTAAAATTGCAATCATCGCCATTGTTTTGGGAATGGTTATGATGATGATCACCATTGCGACGGGGGTTGGGCTTCAGCAAAAGATCAAAGAGAAAGTTTCAGCTTTCAATGGGGATATCATTATTTCACAATTTGATGGAAACAATAGCGACATCACCTTAAATCCTATTCCTAAAAATCAACCGTTCTATCCTGATTTTGAATCGGTACCCGAAGTTACTCACGTGCAGGCGACCGCAACCAAAGCCGGAGTTATACGCACCGCGACAGATTTTGAAGGCATTATTGTAAAAGGAGTAGGAGAAGATTATCGCTGGGATTATATGGAAGATTTTCTAATCGAAGGTCGTGTTCCCGATTACACCCAAAATTTAAATACTGAAATACTTGTAAGTAGCTATCAAGCCAATCGATTAGGATTTAAAAATGGAGATAAGGTCATTGTATTTTTCTTGAAGGAAGATGGTGGTTTTCTAAACCGAAGATTTGATATTGTAGGGATTTACGATAGCGGATTTCAAGAATTTGATGAGAGTTTTCTATTTGCTGATATCAGGCATATTCAAAAATTGAACAAATGGGAAGAGGATCAGGTAGGTGGTTTTGAAGTTTTTGTAGACGACTTTGATCGTCTTAATGAGATTGGTACTGCCATTTATGAGCATACAGACTCGTTTTTAAATACTATGACGATCACACAGAAATACTATTCTATTTTTGAGTGGTTATCGCTTTTTGACTTTAATATTGCCCTTATCATTGTGGTGATGATCATTGTAGCCGGGATCAATATGATCGTTGCATTACTCGTGCTTATTCTTGAGCGTACTCCAATGGTAGGGATCTTAAAAGCTTTGGGCGCAAATAATTGGAGTATTAGAAAAATCTTTATGTACAATGCGCTTTATCTTGTGGGCGTTGGATTGTTCTGGGGGAATGTCATAGGCATTGGCTTATTATTGATACAAAAGTATTTTGGGCTTATTATCTTAAATCCAGAAACCTATTATGTAAGTGAAGCACCGGTTTATATCGATTGGTATTATATCGTGATACTTAATCTGGGTACCTTTCTATTGTGTGCACTTATGCTGTTGATTCCATCTTATGTGATCACCCGTATTTCTCCGGTGAAGACGATAAAGTTTGATTAGTGCTTCCTTTACAATTGAGAACGTTTTTATGATAATTGAGTAAGATCTAATTGAGCAACTTGCTGTAAGCCTGCATCTTTGAGGTGTAATTAAAACTTCAATTATGGAAACAGCAATACGCATCGCAATTTATATTCACGCTTTTTTTGGAGGAATAGGTTTGATTTCGGGAACCTTAAGTCTAGTAACCAAAAAGGGGAGTAAAATTCACAAAAAATCAGGGAAGTGGTTTGTTATAGGTATGTTGGTGAGCTTAGGACTTTCTTTACCTATCGCCAGTATGCCCGGGCATTACAGTCCGTTTTTATTTTTGATCGGACTTTTTACCATTTATATGGTTCTTGTGGGAAAACGTGTGTTACGTTTTAAACTTAAAACGGCACAAGTAACAAAAGCAGACTGGGCGATCACAATCACGATGACTATCTTGTCTTTAATGATGATTCTTTCCGGAGTTTTAAATGTTTTTGGAAACAAGATTCTTTTTATTTTCTTCGGAATAATCAGCCTTGTATTGTGTTTTCAAGACTTTAGGTTTTGGCGTAATCCCAGAAAATCAAAAACAGGCTGGTTGGCGCAGCACATTGGTAAAATCACAGGCGCTTACATTGCATCGGTAACGGCGTTTCTGGTTGGAGGTATGAAAGTGCAGGGCCTAATGGTTTGGATTCTTCCTTCGATTATAGGTAATGCGTTCATCATTTATTATATCATAAAAATACGTGGTGGATTTAAAAAGCGTAAAAAAGTAAATTCTTAAATCTAAGGTTGAAAACATCAAATTGTTGTTAAACCTTCAGTGAGGGTCGGTTTTTATCTATAATTTTTAGAAATAGTTTATCGGTTTTGGTTTTCAGTAGCAAATTCTTCAAACTGGTAGGCTTCAAAAATCGAACCTTATGCATTACGCTGAAAATATATTAGGAACAATTGGGAACACGCCGCTTGTAAAAATGAACAAGCTCACTGCGGAATTACCTTGCCTGGTACTCGCTAAGTATGAAACCTTCAATCCCGGAAATTCTACTAAAGATCGGATGGCGTTAAAAATGGTTGAGGATGCTGAAGCTGAAGGTCTGATCAAGCCGGGTGGGACCATAATCGAAGGAACTTCGGGAAACACAGGAATGGGATTGGCGCTTGCAGCAATTGTTAAAGGCTACAAAATGATTTGTGTAATTTCAGATAAGCAGAGTAAAGAAAAGATTGATGTGCTTAAAGCAGTAGGTTGTGAAGTTGTGGTTTGTCCCACAGATGTTGCGCCAGATGATCCGCAATCTTATTACAGTACTTCAAAGCGCTTAGCTGAAGAGACGCCCAATTCTTGGTATGTTAATCAATATGATAATCCTAGCAATACCAAAGCGCATTTTGAATCTACCGGACCCGAGATCTGGGAACAAACCGATGGAAAAGTGACTCATTTTATTTGTGGTGTAGGAACCGGTGGAACCATTTCGGGTGTGGGGAATTATTTGAAATCAAAAAATCCCAATATTAAAATTTGGGGTGTTGACACCTACGGCTCGGTTTTTAAAAAGTATCACGAGACCGGCGTTTTTGATGAAAATGAAATCTACCCATACATTACCGAAGGGATAGGGGAGGATATTCTACCAGAAAATGTAGACTTTGAAGTAATCGACGGCTTTACCAAAGTAACCGATAAAGATGCTGCGATTTATACCAGAAGATTGGCAAAAGAGGAAGGCTTCTTCCTAGGGAATTCAGCGGGAGCTGCAATAAAAGGATTGTTGCAGTTGAAGCAGCATTTTAAAAAAGGCGATATAGTAGTAATCCTTTTTCACGATCACGGAAGTCGCTATATCAATAAAATATATAATGACGTGTGGATGCGCGAAAAAGGATTTTTAGAATAACTTTAAATGAGAGTTATTTTAGCTTTCTTCACGATTCATCGTCATTCCTTGAATCATATAATCAGCATCTTCTTCACTACTTTTAACGATCATAGCAGAGCCGTTGTAAGTCATCGAGTTGCCGTCTTTGGTTAAAATGGTATATCTAAACGGAAGCTTTACGTCGGTTCCGTTAGCTCCTTTCACAACTTCAGGATTGGTGGTGTAGCTTACCGTAGCAGATTCAACATCGGCATATTTTTCGGCAAATTCAGAAGGCGTTGTGCGGTCGCTGTTGGTTTTTGCCAAGCTCTCATAAGCTTCATTATAGGTTCCGCGTTCAATGGCATCAAAATAGTCGTTGATGACTTTTTTTGCGCTATAGATTTCTGCTAAATCTTCAGGCGAAGTTTCTCCATCTTCCCCAGAGGTTTGAAACATATCTTCAGGAGTTACTTGTTGGTTTTGTGCTTCAAGTTCGATCTCGCCGTTATCTTCTGTTTTTCGGTCTCCGCAAGAGGCAACTAATACAGATGCCGCTAGGCCTAAGGTTAAAATTGAATTTTTCATAGTTGTTTTTTAGTTTTTTATAAAATTAGTCAGGCTTAAGTCTTGAGGCTATTAAGGTTATGCTAAAATTGCTTTAACTTTAAGCTAATGAAAGAGTCCTTTTTACATTACATATGGCAGTTTAGAAAGTTTGAAGGAGCTACTTCGAGCCAAATTTTGCTATCTGATGAAAATAAAAAGATTCAAATTCTTAATCCGGGTAGGTATAATCAATTGGCAGGCCCCGATTTTTTTAATGCTCAGGTGCGAATTGATGATCAGCTTTGGGCGGGCAACGTAGAGATTCACATTAAAAGCTCCGATTGGTATATGCATCGGCACGAGACCGATGCTGCCTACGATAATGTGATTTTGCACGTCGTTTGGGATGATGACTGTGCGGTTTATGATAAAGCCAATTTGCCAATACCTACATTGGTGTTAAAAAATAAAATACCTACTACATTGCTTCATAACTATCGCAATCTGGTCGAAATACAAAAGTCGGGCTTTATCAATTGTGAGACTTCTATCGCTGAGGTTCCGACTGATCGTTTAGAACATTGGCTAGAGCGTGTCTATTTTGAGCGCTTGGAGTACAAAGTGACTCAAGTGCAGCAAAAATTGACAGCGACCCAAGGCGATTGGGAAGCTGTGCTGTTTCAAACATTGATGCGCAATTTTGGTACTGTTATCAATGCTGACGCTTTTGAAGAGCTTGCTCAGAAAATACCTTTTAAAACAGTGCGTAAACTCGCGCGTCAAGAACAGCTTGAGCCTGTTTTGCTAGGTCTTGCCGGTTTGCTTAAACCGAGTCTAGATAGTCAAGGACTTGTGCAGTGGAAAGCAGATTTTGACTACAATCGAAAAAAGTTTGACCTTCCGGACGGTATTGAGCATCAGGTTCAATTCTTTAAACTGCGGCCGCCTAATTTTCCTACGATCAGGTTATCTCAATTGGCGATGTTGTACACCAAAAATGATACGCTTTTTTCAAGTTTAATGAACGCAAAGACACGAGAAGAGATTCAGGATATATTTAAAGTAAACACTTCAAACTTCTGGAAGACCCATTTTACGTTTGACAAATCACATACGCCTCGGGCTAAATATTTATCCAAAGCCTTTATAGATGTACTTATTATAAATACGATTATCCCGGTGCAATTTGCTTATGCTCGTGCACGAGGTTTAGATGATCAGGAGCAATTATTGATGCTGTTGGCGAGCATTCCGTTAGAGAAAAATAGAGTAGTTAAAAACTTTGAAGAAATACTGAAGTTTAAAAAAGATGCCTTGCACAGTCAGGCGTTACTCCATTTGAAAACAAAATATTGTGATTTAAATAGATGCTTACAGTGTGAAGTAGGTAATTTTTTAATTGCTAATGCTTAGCAACTATACTTTTATTTTTGAAGAGTAGTTGTATTTTGCACTTGAATAAAACCAGATCAAATGAAATTAATTTATGCGATACGGCACTTTTTTGAGCGAAACGGTTTTTATGTATCGTCAAGACTTGCAGATCGTTTAGGGATTCGAGCCAAGAATGTGCGCTTGTTTTTTATCTACCTGTCTTTTGCTACAGCAGGCTTGGGCTTTGCTGTGTATTTGGTTTTAGCCTTTTGGCTTAAGTTGAAAGATTTGGTTTATACTAAACGTACCTCTGTTTTTGATTTATAATTTATGCTGAAAATTTTTAGAAGCCGAATCTACGTAGCCATACTTTTAATCATAAGTATGCTGATGCTTGGTGTTTTTGGGTTTCGGTTTTTAGCGGAATACTCCTGGACTGATGCCGTTTATATGACGATGATCACCATTAGTACGGTAGGTTTTGGAGAAGTGCAGCCGCTTAATGATTCAGCAAAGATTTTTACGGTAATTTTAATTTTGGTGAGTGTGATCGTTTTGGGTTATGCCATTTCGATCATTACCGAATACATTTTGAGCCGCAGTAATTTTGAACTTATAAAACAGCGTAGTGTGCAAAAAAAGATAGACAGTTTAAATAACCATGTTATTGTTGTGGGGTTTGGTCGCAACGGTAAGCAAGCTGCCCAAAAACTTACTACTTACGGGAGGCCTTTTGTTGTGATCGAACGTGACGAGGAAATCGTGAATAAATTTCATTCTGATACCAATCTATTTGTCACCGGTAATGCAAACGAGGATGAGGTTTTGGTTCAAGCTGGCGTAAAGCGTGCTTCGACTTTAATTTCTGCGTTGCCCGATGATTCAGACAATTTGTTTGTGGTGCTTTCTGCGCGTCAGATAAATCCGCAGCTTAAGATCATCAGTAGAGCTTCAGAAGAAACCACATATCAAAAGCTAAAATTTGCCGGAGCAGATAACGTGATTATGCCAGATAAAATTGGTGGAGATCATATGGCTTCGTTAGTTGTAGTGCCCGATTTAGTTGAGTTTCTTGATAATTTACAAGTAGCTACAGAAGGTCGTGTGAACGTTCAGCAAATAACTTTTGAGGCGGTTTGTCCTGATTTAAAAACACGATCGATACGCGATATTGACCTGCGGAATAAAACGGGTTGCTCGATTATTGGATATAAATCGGCAGACGGTGATTATATCATAAATCCTGAAGCTTCGCTCAAATTAGAGCGAGGTTCTATACTTATTGTTATAGGAAGGCCTGAACAGATTGAAAATTTACATAGAGAATTTGCGATTTAGTGTTATGTTTACGTTTCGGTAGTGTGCAATACATATTATTTAATGATTGTAAGGCCGCTTCAATCACTAACTAAATATTTTGCTTGCGCATGAAACACAAATTATCCCTACTTGTTTTCCTATTCATTTCTTTTATTGGTGCTGCTCAGGAAGCAGCCGAAATAGGAATAGATGATCAGATCGATCAGGCTTTTGCACCAGTCTCTAGCTTCTTTTCAAGCGTGGTGTTCTTCACTGTTTTTGATATTCCTTTCGTACTGATTCTACTCGTTTTTAGTGCTTTGTTTTTTACTGTTTATTTTGGGTTTCCAAACTTTAGATATTTCTGGAGAGCGATTCAAACCGTTCGCGGGAAATATGAAGATATTGAAAATCACGGAGCCAAAGTTTTATACGGTGAAGATGGAATCGCTAATGGTGTTGATTTAAATGACGTAGATATTGAAGAGCACATCGAGACGCTTGATGACGATCTTGCTATTGATGGTGATATTGTTGATACTATAAGAGATGAGTCCTCAGCAGGTGAAGTAAGCCACTTTCAAGCCCTTGCAACTGCAGTTTCAGGAACTGTAGGAAACGGAAACATCGCAGGTGTGGCACTTGCAATCGCACTTGGTGGTCCCGGAGCTACATTCTGGATGATCGTTTGCGGACTTCTGGGTATGTCTAGCAAATTTGTAGAATGTACTTTGGGTGTGCAGTACAGAGATGTAGGAGAGGACGGTACTGTGTATGGTGGTCCTATGTTCTACCTGACTAAAGGTTTAAAAGAAAAAGGTTTTGCTACGCTGGGTAAAATAGCAGCAGTAGTGTTTGCTATCTTTTGTATAGGAGGATCTTTTGGTGGTGGTAATGCTGCTCAAAGTAATCAGGCAACCATTGTTATTAAAGAACTATTCAATCTGGAAAGTGCAGGAGCAGGATTCTGGATTGGAGTAGTAATCGCGATATTGGTTGGTATCATCATTATTGGAGGTATTAAACGGATTGCTCAGGTAACAGAGAAAGTGGTTCCGTTTATGGCAATTATGTACCTTCTTGCTTGTATTTATATTATAGGATCAAACTTCTCATTAATCGATGATGCTATAGGGCTTATAATTGAAGAAGCCTTTAATCCTACTGCTTTTGGAGTTGGGTCAATCATAGGAGTGCTTTTGGTAGGTTTTAAACGTGCAGCTTTTTCTAACGAAGCGGGAGCAGGTTCGGCATCTATTGCACACTCAGCAGTACGTACAAAGTATTCTGCTAGTGAAGGTCTTGTGGCATTGCTAGAGCCATTTATTGATACGGTTGTAATTTGTACAATGACTGCGCTCGTGATCATTATTTTTAACTTTGGAGGCTTTTTTGAATATGGAGGAGACGGTTCTGGAGCTGTGATCATTGATGGTTTGTCTTACGAAGGTGCAGGAATCACTTCAAAAGCCTTTGCAGAATATATTCCGTTCTCTAATATTTTCCTGACGGTTGCGGTAGTGCTGTTTGCAGTTTCTACGATGATCTCTTGGTCGTATTATGGACTTCAGGCGTGGAAATATTTATTCGGAAGAGGAAAAGCTGCAGATATGGTTTACAAACTTTTGTTTCTAACTTTTGTAATTATTGGTGCTGCGGCAAACATGAGATCGATCTGGGATTTTTCAGATGCAATGATCTTTGCGATGATCTTTCCTAACATGGTTGGACTGTTCTTCTTGTTTCCGGTTGTTAAAAAGCAACTCAACAGATACCTTGACGCAATTAAGCTGAAGAAGGAAGCCTTAAAATAATATTGAAGTTTTCTATAGAAAAGCCCAATCTGTATAACAGATTGGGCTTTATTGTTTTAGGATAATTGCTCTTGAGTTTTTGAAATTGCTATCGCAATAAATTCTAGATTTTTTAGCCTTAAAAACAAGCTTAGGTTTTGCTGCGAATTATGCAACGGAATTCTATTTTAACGGCATTTACCTTTGAAAAAGCCTATTTTTTTAGCATCTTGCTGCTTTTACTTCAAAAATTTTATTCAAATACAAAAGTACTTATGAAGAAAATTATGTTTTCCATTTGTTGTCTAATGTTTCCTCTTATGACATTTGCTCAAGAAGAGATGAGTGTAGGGGAATCGATTAATGCAGCTTTCGAAAAATATACCACCCCTATTGTAGAAACAATAATGTACCCGATTGTTATCGCCGGAAAAGAATTACCTATCGTAATTCTTATTTTGCTTTTAGGGGCTTTGTTTTTTACACTTTACTTCAAAGGAGTTAACCTAAGATATTTTAAAGATAGTATTAAAACCGCGTGGGGGAAATATGATGATCTTGATCATTACGTTCCTGCTGAAGAGGATATTGTTGTTGAGGACGGCAAAGTAAAAGATACCGTCAAGCTTACTGGAGAAGTTCAAGGAGAGGTAACACACTTTCAGGCCTTAACCGCTTCGCTCTCTGCAACTGTAGGTTTAGGTAATATCGCCGGGGTTGCTGTAGCTATCGCAATTGGTGGGCCAGGAGCAACTGTATGGATGATCATTGCCGGACTTTTAGGTATGGCATCAAAGTTTGTAGAATGTACGCTTGGTGTAAAATACCGCGAAGTTGACGAGCAAGGTAAAACCTACGGAGGACCAATGTATTACCTTTCAAAAGGTTTGAACGAACTCAAAATGACTTGGCTGGGTAAAATTTTAGCCGGCTTTTTTGCTATAATGTGTATTGGTGCTTCTTTTGGAGGAGGAAACATGTTTCAGTCTAATCAGGCTTCTTCACAGTTGATTCAGATGACCGGTTGGGACAGTCCTAACGCAGGATTATATCTTGGGATCATCATGGCTGTGATTATTGGTCTTGTGATTATCGGTGGAATCAAGCGTATTGGTTCTTTTACAGAAAAAGTGGTTCCTTTTATGGCGATCATTTATGTATTGGCTGGTTTTATCATCATTGCGATTAATGTAGATATGGTAGGTTTTGCACTGGGCCAGATCTGGGACGGGGCGATGGATCCTAATGCTGCTTTTGGTGGTGTAGTAGGAGTAATGATTGTAGGTTTTCAACGTGCAGCGTTCTCTAATGAGGCAGGTGTAGGTTCTGCTGCAATTGCACACTCTGCAGTTAAAACACGTTACCCTGCAAGTGAAGGTCTAACGGCTTCTTTAGGACCGTTTGTTGATACTGTAATCATTTGTACGATGACCGCAATTGTAATTATTATTACAAACGCAAAGCACAATCTGTTTACTTACGGAAACCTTGATGCGGCAAGTAATGTGATGCTTAATGAAACCAATGAGCCTATTAATGGTGTAGATCTTACTTCGGTAGCCTTTGATTCGGCAATTCCTTACTTCTCTATCGTGCTGACTATCGCGGTAGTGCTGTTTGCGATTTCTACGGCGATTTCTTGGTCTTACTATGGGCTTCAGTCTTGGAAGTTTTTATTCGGAAAAGGAAAAGTAACCGATATTGTTTATAAAGTACTCTTCTTGGTTTTTGTTATTGTGGGAGCTTCATCAAGTTTAGGAGCGGTAATCGCTTTCTCTGATGCGATGATCTTTGCAATGGTATTTCCAAATATTATAGGTCTGGTCCTCTTGTCGCCCAAAGTGCGGAAAGAATTGCAAGCCTATCTCAATGCAATTAAGATTGGCCGAATGGATGCTGTAATCGATAAGGATTCAAAAAGCACCAAAAAAGCTTCTTAACTTAAGAATTCAATTATGAAACTAAAATCCCACTTCTTTCTGGATAGCAGACAACGAAGTGGGATTTTGCTTTTTGTACTTACACTTGTGCTAAGCTGGCTGCTCTATTTTTCTAGAAGTTATTTTTGGACTCCAGAGCAAATAAGTGATGCTGATCTTGAAAATTTTGAGCTCCAAATAGATTCTCTACGTAAACTCAAGTTACAGGAATTGGAGGAAAAGCCAGAAATCTACCCCTTCAATCCTAATTATATCACAGATTATAAAGGCTACACTCTCGGAATGTCGCCTGAGGAAATTGATAAATTGTTACGCTTTCGCGAAAAAAATGAATGGATCAACTCTGCTGAAGATTTTCAAAAAGTGACCGGCGTTTCAGATTCTTTACTCGCGGTGCTCTCGCCTTATTTTAAGTTTCCTGAGTGGGTGACAAAAAGAGAACAAAAACCTTCGGCTAAAAAAGCAAATTTAGAGCAAGCACCTGTTTCAGATTTAAATAAAGCAAGCTTTCAAGAGTTAATGGCGGTCTCTGATATTTCAGAAGAACTTGCCAAGCGCATACTTAGTTATCGTAAACGCCTCGGCGGATTTTTAGAAGACAATCAACTTTATGATGTCTACGGGCTGTCTTCGGCGCAAGTGCGAGCGCTTAAAACCCATTTTACTGTATTGACAAAACCTGATATTGAAAAACTGAATGTTAATACTGCAAACGCTTCAGATTTGGCTACAATTCCATACATTACTTTTGAAATTGCACGGGATATTATAGATTATCGAACCTTGCATGAGGGCGTATCTAATCTTGACGACCTCCTAAAAATTGACGGAATAACCGCATATAAATTAGATCGAATTAAATTATATTTGTCGACCAATCAAAATTGAGTAGGCATTTTTAAGATAATGTAGTTCCTACCGGCAAAACTTCCTTTCCAATTGCCTATTTATTAATTAAAGAAGATTAAATGAACAACGTTTATTTTTCAGAAGAGCATAAGCTCTTTAGAGAAAGCTTGAGAGATTTTTTACAAAAGGAAGTGGTTCCTCATATTGAGAAATGGGAAAAAACGGGAGAGATAGAACGTTTCATCTGGAAGAAGATGGGCGATATGGGCTATTTTGGTTTGGCTTATCCAGAAGAATATGGCGGACTTGATCTTGACATCTTTTACACATTAATTTTTCTAGAAGAGTTACAACGCATAAATAGCGGTGGTTTTGCTGCTGCAATGTGGGCACACGCATATCTCGCGATGACCCATTTAAAAGCTGAAGGTGATGCCGCGATAAAAGAAAAATATTTGGCGCCCAGTATTAGCGGTGATAAAATAGGCTGTCTATGCATTACAGAACCTTTTGGTGGTTCTGATGTTGCAGGAATGCGTAGTACTGCTGTGCGCCAAGGTGATCACTATATTTTAAATGGTTCAAAAACCTTTATTACTAATGGTGTGTTTTCAGACTATTTGATCGTTGCTGCAAAAACAAGCCCTGAAAAAGGAAATAAAGGATTGAGCATTTTTGTTGTAGATCGTGAGGCTGAAGGTGTGAGTGCAACTAAATTAGATAAATTGGGTTGGCGTGCTTCAGATACCGGCGAAATTGCGTTTACAGATGTAAAAGTTCCGGCAGCTAATTTGATGGGAGAAGAAGATAAAGGCTTCTCATATATTATGCAGCATTTTGCGTTAGAACGTCTTATTATGGGCGTTAATGCGCACGCAAGGGCAGAATATGCTCTTGAATATGCTTTAGAGTATATGGGCGAGCGCGAAGCTTTTGGTAAAACCATTAATAAATTTCAAGCTTTGAGACACACAGTGGCAGAGATGGCAAGTGAGATTGAGATGGTAAAAGCCTTTAATTACAGTATTGCTTATAACTTAGATAAAGGGGATTATGTCGTTAAAGAGGCGAGCATGTCTAAGTTAATGGGGACTAAAATAGCAGATGAGGTCATTTATAAGTGCTTACAAATGTTAGGCGGATATGGCTATATGGAAGATTATCCTCTCGCTCGAATGTTTCGCGATAGCAGGTTAGGCCCTATAGGGGGCGGAACCTCAGAGATACTCAAAGAAATTATTGCTAAGATGGTAGTTGATAAAAAAGAGTATCGACCGGCCACAAAATAGCAGGCTACTTCATGGTAAGTCTATGAGACGTTAGTTGGAAACGAATTTTCAATTCAGAGGCAAGCCTCGGGTTGTTAAATTCATTGGAGATAATAAATTTAAAAAGCTGCTTGCCAGTTCTAAAGATTGGATTATATTTGCAGCCTGAAAACTGAAAAGAATTTTAAAGAAAGGAGGTACCACTATGTTAATTATACCAGTAAAAGACGGAGAAAATATTGATAGAGCGCTGAAGCGTTTTAAAAGAAAATTTGATAGAACGGGAACTATGCGTAAGCTACGTGATCGTCAAGCTTTCACAAAACCTTCTGTAGAGCGTAGAAGAGAGATTCAGAAAGCGTCTTACATTCAAGGCCTTCGTGATCAAGAGAATATTTAATAATTTCCGTCGGTAAGTTATAGCTTACTATGGTTATTAGCAGAAAGACTAATCCTCTTTCAAAATATTAAATCCGCTAAGATTTCTTAGCGGATTTTTTTGTTCCTTACTTTTTGACTTATGATTTTTCTTTTAAACCATGTTTTTGGGATTGTCTATCTTACTTAAAAATTGAAGTCATGTATTTTTCTGCTTTTATAAACTACCTGGAGCTCGAGCGTAAGTATAGTAAACATACGGTTCTTGCTTACCAGAAAGATTTAGAGGCATTTTTTCTCTTTCTTAACGAGCACTATGCGGTAGAAGACCCAAAGGAGGTTATTTATGTGTATGTTCGTGCTTGGATCGTGCATTTGACAGATCTGGGTGTATCACATCGTAGTATCAATCGTAAAATATCTTCGTTAAAAGCCTTTTTTAAATTCTTGCAGAAAACCGGCGATATCGAAATTTCTCCTCTTGCTAAACATAAGTCTTTAAAAATAAAAAAAGAAATTCAGGTTCCTTTTTCAGAGACTGAAGTGAATACAGTAATTAAAATGCTTCAGTCGGGTGAGGATTTTTCTGAATTGAGGGATTTGGCTATTGTTACGCTTTTTTACGCAACCGGAATGCGGCGAAGTGAATTGATAAATTTGAAAGTTGCTGATGTAGATTTTGATCAGCACAACTTAAAAGTACTTGGAAAACGTAACAAAGAACGAATTATTCCATTGATTCCTTGGCTAGAAGATGGGCTTAAAAAATATCTGAGTGTACGCGAAAACTATGGGGTTGATAAAAATTCAGGCTTTTTATTGCTGACTGATAAAGGAGGTAAATTATATGAAACGTTTGTTTACAGGATCATAAATCGTTATTTTAGTAGAGCCTCCCAAAAAACCAAAACAAGTCCACATATGCTAAGGCATACTTTTGCGACTCATTTGCTTAATAACGGGGCAGATTTAAATGCTGTAAAAGAATTGCTGGGCCACGCGAGTTTAGCTTCTACCCAAGTCTACACACATACAAGTATTGCAGAGTTGGGAAGAGTCTACAAAAATGCACACCCACGTAATTTGAAAAAGCAGTGATTTTTCAATTAATAGTAACTTTTAATATGTGAATCTATGAAAGTAAATGTGCAAACCCCCCATTTTGTAGCAGATCAAAAACTCATCAACTTCATCCAAAAAAAGATGGATAAGCTAGAAAAATTTTATGATCACATAATTTGTGCTGATGTTTTTTTAAAATTGGAAAATACCAGCGATAGGCAGAACAAAATTGTCGAAATTTTGCTTAGTGTACCCGGTAATGAGCTGATAGTGAAAAAACAAGCTAAGTCCTTTGAAGAGGGGGCTGACAACTGTGCACATTCTTTAGAGCGCTTGCTGATGCGTCGAAAACAAAAAATTCGTGCTTCTGCGTGAAAAAAAATCAAAAAAAGTTTTGTGAATAGTAAATTTATTCTACATTTGCAGTCCGTTAGAAATAGCGGACTTTTTTATGCCTCTTGAGGTGATAAAAAGCCGATGTAGCTCAGCTGGCTAGAGCAGCTGATTTGTAATCAGCAGGTCGTGGGTTCGAGTCCCTCCATCGGCTCAAAATAAAGCTCTTTTGGAGCTTGCGCAAAGCGCGGTTAAAGCGTTTTTTGAAATATTGAAAATACCAATCGGGGAGATACTCAAGCGGCCAACGAGGACAGACTGTAACTCTGTTGTCATTAGACTTCGCAGGTTCGAATCCTGCTCTCCCCACAAAAATTTTGCCAGTATTAATAAATGTATTAATTTTGGCGCCCACAATGCGGGAGTAGCTCAGTTGGTAGAGCGTCAGCCTTCCAAGCTGAATGTCGCCGGTTCGAACCCGGTCTCCCGCTCTAAAATATCCTCCTTTGGAGGTAATTTTTCTAAGTCGATAATATTCGATTTTTATTTAAACCAAACCTGATAGGCTTTGGTTTTAGTCATTAGATGACTTTTAAAGCCCTTTAGCTGCATAGGTCAGCCCGGGCAAATCTGACTTCGGTCGTTTTTGATAGGGTAAATATAAGCCGACGTAGCTCAGGGGTAGAGCGTTTCCTTGGTAAGGAAGAGGCCACGGGTTCAAATCCCGTCGTTGGCTCAACAGCAGTCGCTGCTACTTAAACTAGTACCCTTGGTGCTCGGTTTTTGTGCGTTTAAGAAAAACCATATAGCTGCGTATCAGGTAAGTTTAAAAATTGAACACTAATAATAACTAAGATTAAAATTATTTAAATCATGGCAAAGGCAACATTTGATCGTTCCAAACCTCACTTAAATATTGGTACTATAGGGCACGTTGACCACGGTAAAACTACCTTGACTGCTGCTATTACTACTGTACTTGCAAACGCAGGTCTTTCTGAATTAAGAAGTTTTGACTCTATTGACAACGCTCCTGAAGAAAAAGAAAGAGGTATTACTATTAACACTTCTCACGTAGAGTATGCTACGGCTAACCGTCACTACGCGCACGTTGACTGTCCAGGTCACGCGGATTACGTAAAGAACATGGTAACTGGTGCTGCTCAGATGGATGGTGCTATTCTTGTTGTTGCAGCAACTGATGGTCCTATGCCACAAACTCGTGAGCACATCCTTCTTGGCCGTCAGGTAGGTATTCCTCGTATCGTTGTTTTTATGAACAAAGTTGATATGGTTGATGATGAGGAGCTTTTAGAGCTTGTTGAAATGGAAGTGCGTGATCTATTGAGCTTCTATGAGTATGATGGTGATAATGGTCCTGTTGTACAAGGTTCTGCTTTAGGTGCACTTAATGGTGAGCAAAAGTGGGTTGATAAAGTTATGGAGCTTATGGAGGCTGTTGATAACTGGATCGAAGAGCCAAAGCGTGAGGTTGATAAAGACTTCTTAATGCCAATCGAAGATGTATTCTCTATTACAGGTCGTGGTACTGTTGCTACTGGTCGTATCGAGACTGGTGTTGCTAACACTGGAGATCCTGTAGAGATCATTGGTATGGGTGCTGAAAAACTTACTTCTACTATCACTGGGGTTGAGATGTTCCGTAAGATTTTAGATAGAGGTGAAGCTGGTGATAACGTAGGTATCTTATTGCGTGGTATTGAGAAAACTCAAATTTCTCGTGGTATGGTAATTACTAAGCCTGGTTCTGTAACTCCACACACTAAATTCAAAGCTGAGGTTTATATCCTTAAGAAAGAAGAAGGTGGACGTCACACTCCATTCCACAATAACTACCGTCCACAGTTCTACGTACGTACAACTGATGTTACTGGTAACATTTCTCTTCCTGATGGAGTTGAGATGGTTATGCCTGGTGATAACCTTACAATCACTGTAGAGTTGATTAACTCTATCGCGATGAATGTAGGTCTACGTTTCGCTATCCGTGAAGGTGGTAGAACAGTAGGTGCTGGTCAGGTAACTGAAATTCTTGAATAATCACGAATTATAGATTTATAGATCAAGGCGTTCGTGTAAACGAATGCCTTGATTTTTATAATAAAATTTAGCACTGCTTGCGGTGTTAAATATACGGGTTTAGCTCAGTTGGTAGAGCACTGGTCTCCAAAACCAGGTGTCGGGAGTTCGAGCCTCTCAACCCGTGCAAAACAGAATCAAATTTTAATTTGATTATAATTTTTCAGACTACTTAGAGTAGTTGTTAAAAGGCAAAGTGTCTTTTTAAAAGAGTTAAACGATATGGCTGGATTAATTAATTACCTTCAAGAGTCTTATAACGAATTAAAAAATCACGTTACTTGGACTCCGCTTTCAGAAGCTCAACGTCTAACCGTTGTAGTTATTGTTTTTACAATTGTATTCTCATTGGCGATTTGGGGTGTAGATACTGTGTTTAGTAGAGCGATTAAGGCTTATTTTAATCTGGTAGGAGCTTAAAACAATCACAATGGCTATAGCAAACAATACCAAAGATTGGTACGTGGTAAGGGCCGTAAGTGGTCAAGAGAATAAAGTAAAGGGGTATATCGAGCAAGAAATCTCTCGCTTTAATCTTGAAGATTATATCGAGCAAGTACTTGTGCCTACTGAGAAGGTGGTTCAAATACGTAACGGTAAAAAAATCAATAAAGAGCGTGTTTACTTCCCTGGTTACATTATGATTCATGCGAATCTAGGTGGTGAAGTAACGCATATGATAAAATCTATTAACGGTGTTATTGGATTTTTGGGTGAAACTAAAGGAGGAGATCCTGTGCCGCTCAGAACTTCAGAGGTTAATAGAATGTTAGGTAAAGTTGATGAATTGGCTGTAAAGACAGACAATGTTGCAATACCTTTCGTCTTGGGAGAGACGGTAAAAGTAATCGATGGTCCTTTTAACGGTTTTAATGGTACTGTTGAAAAGATTAACGAAGAGAAACGTAAGCTTGAGGTGATGGTGAAAATATTCGGAAGAAAAACACCATTAGAATTAAGTTACATGCAAGTTGAGAAAGTATAAGTGTTACAACATATATAAGATATCGTTCTTCTGCTTCCACTAAAGAGCATATCAAACTAAATTTTTAAAAATGGCAAAAGAAGTAAGTAAGGTTGTTAAGTTGCAAGTTAAGGGAGGGGCTGCAAACCCTTCTCCCCCAGTTGGACCGGCTTTAGGTGCTGCCGGTGTTAACATCATGGAGTTTTGTAAGCAATTTAATGCTAGAACTCAAGATAAAGCTGGTAAAGTACTTCCTGTAGTTATTACTGTTTATGGTGATAAGTCTTTTGACTTTGTGGTAAAAACACCACCTGCTGCCATCCAATTGATGGAAGCAGCAAAGATCAAAGGAGGTTCTGGTGAGCCTAACCGTAAAAAAGTTGCTAGTGTAACTTGGGATCAAATTAGAGCTATTTCAGAAGACAAAATGCCAGACTTAAATGCGTTTACTGTTGAAAGCGCAATGAGAATGGTTGCAGGTACTGCAAGGTCTATGGGAATAACTGTAAAAGGGCAGGCTCCTTTTTAACATCCAAAAAAGCAATTTAAAATGGCAAAAGTAACAAAAAAGCAAAAAGAAGCACGTGCTAAGGTTGATGCAGGTTCTACCTACACTTTAGCAGAAGCTTCAGCTTTAATAAAAGAAGTAAGCAAAGTAAATTTTGATCCTTCTGTTGACTTAGCTGTACGTCTTAATGTAGATCCGCGTAAAGCGAATCAAATGGTGCGTGGTGTGGTAACTCTTCCTCACGGAACCGGTAAAGATGTTAAGGTTCTTGCTCTGGTAACTCCAGATAAAGAAGCTGAAGCTAAAGAAGCGGGAGCTGACTTTGTGGGTCTTGATGAGTATTTAGAAAAAATCAAAGGCGGTTGGACAGATGTTGACGTTATCGTAACTATGCCAAGCGTTATGGGTAAATTAGGTCCTTTAGGACGTGTTTTAGGTCCTCGTGGACTTATGCCAAACCCAAAAACCGGTACAGTAACAATGGATATTGCTAAAGCAGTTTCTGACGTTAAAGCTGGTAAGATTGACTTTAAAGTTGACAAGACTGGTATTGTACACGCGGCAATTGGTAAAGCGTCTTTTGATGCTGAAAAGATTGCAGCTAACGCAAGAGAATTGATAACCACATTAGTAAAATTGAAGCCTACAGCAGCAAAAGGTGTTTATATCAAGAGCATCTTTATGTCTAGTACTATGAGTCCTAGTGTTGAAGTAGATTCAAAACGTTTTGCTGAGCAGTAAAAGTTAAATTATGACAAGAGAAGAAAAATCACAAGTAATAGAAGATTTGACTGCGCAGTTGGCTGATAGTGCTAATATTTATTTAGCAGATATATCAGGTCTTAATGCTGACACTACGTCTAAGCTACGTAGAGCTTGTTTTAAGGCAAACGTAAAACTGGCCGTGGTTAAAAATACATTGCTTGCTAAAGCAATGGAAAGTTCAGAAAAAGATTTTGGTGAATTACCTGAAATTTTAAAAGGGAATACCTCAATCATGCTTTCTGAAACTGGTAATGCGCCTGCTAAGGTAATTAAAGAGTTTCGTAAGAAATCTGATAGACCTTTACTTAAAGGAGCATTTATTGAAGAGGCAATTTACATCGGTGACGATCAATTAGACGCCCTTGTAGATATCAAATCAAGAGAGGAACTTATTGGAGAGATCGTTGGACTTCTTCAGTCGCCTGCTAAGAACGTTATTAGCGCTCTTAAATCAGGAGGTTCTACTATTGCTGGCCTTGTTAAAACCCTTCAAGAAAGAGAAGGTTAATCAAGTACGCACTTAATAATTATAATAAAGAATTTTTTTTTAAAACGATAGAAAAATGGCAGATTTAAAAGATTTCGCAGAACAACTAGTTAACTTAACAGTAAAAGAAGTAAATGAGTTAGCTACTATTTTAAAAGATGAGTATGGTATCGAGCCTGCAGCTGCAGCTGTAGCAATGGCTGGTCCTGCTGCTGGTGGTGATGACGCTGCTGAAGAGCAAACTGAATTTGATGTAATCCTTAAAGCCGCTGGTGGTTCTAAACTTGCAGTTGTAAAACTTGTAAAAGAATTAACTGGAGCTGGTCTTAAAGATGCAAAAGAGCTTGTTGATAACGCACCAAGCCCAATCAAAGAAGGTATTGCTAAAGACGAAGCAGAAGCTATCAAATCTCAATTAGAAGAAGCTGGAGCTGAAGTTGAGCTTAAGTAAGCTTAGCTACTATAAATACAAAGGTTTAGGTCTGTTCGATTTATCGAAATGGGCCTAAACCATTTGTCGTATATAAGGTTTTCTTAAAAAATACGACTAAAATTGCCTTAGATTTCTTAAGTTAAGAAGTCAGTGAGTTTGTATAAACAAGCTCTCAATTTATTTTAATTAAATTCCGTTCGTTGAAGATGCAAGCAAAACAAGCTGAAAGACTGAATTTCTCATCGGTAAAGAACAGACCTGAATATCCAGACTTTTTGGATATACAGATTAAATCCTTTCAGGATTTCTTTCAATTAGAGACCAAATCTGAAGAAAGAGGAAATGAAGGACTTTACAACACCTTTCTAGAGAACTTCCCAATTACGGATACCCGTAACAATTTTGTACTAGAATTTCTGGATTATTTTGTAGATCCACCTAGATACTCTATTCAAGAGTGTATCGAGCGAGGCTTAACCTATAGTGTTCCATTAAAAGCCCGTTTAAAATTATACTGTACTGATGAAGAACATGAAGATTTTGAAACCATAGTTCAAGATGTTTATCTTGGTACTATTCCTTATATGACACCTAGTGGTACTTTTTGTATCAATGGTGCTGAGCGTGTTGTTGTATCGCAGCTGCATCGTTCACCTGGTGTTTTCTTTGGTCAGTCTTTTCACGCTAACGGTACTAAGCTATATTCTGCACGTGTGATTCCTTTTAAAGGATCGTGGATAGAATTTGCTACAGACATTAATAGCGTGATGTATGCGTACATCGATCGTAAGAAAAAATTACCTGTAACAACACTTTTCCGTGCAATTGGTTTTGAGCGTGATAAAGATATTCTTGAGATTTTTGACCTTGCAGAAGAGGTTAAGGTTTCAAAAACAGGTTTGAAGAAATATTTAGGTCGCAAACTTGCTGCACGTGTATTGAATACATGGCACGAGGATTTCGTTGATGAAGATACTGGTGAAGTAGTTTCTATTGAGCGTAACGAAATTGTATTAGACCGTGATACTGTTCTTGAGAAGGAACATGTAGAAGAAATTTTAGACGCTGGAGCTAAGACGATTCTTCTTCATAAAGAAGATAATCAATTAGCTGATTATGCGATCATTCATAATACACTTCAAAAAGACCCTACTAACTCAGAAAAAGAGGCAGTAGAACATATTTATCGTCAATTGCGTAATGCTGAGCCACCAGATGAGGAAACAGCGCGTGGTATTATTGATAAATTATTCTTTAGTGATCAGCGTTACAACTTAGGTGAAGTTGGTCGTTATCGAATGAACAAGAAGTTAGGTCTTGATATCGGTATGGATAAGCAAGTGCTTACCAAGCAGGATATCATTACCATCGTAAAATATTTAATTGAGCTTATCAATTCTAAAGCTGAGATTGATGATATTGATCACCTTTCTAACCGTCGTGTACGTACCGTAGGGGAGCAATTATCTACGCAGTTTGGTGTTGGTCTTGCTCGTATGGCACGTACTATTCGTGAGCGTATGAACGTTCGTGATAACGAGGTGTTTACTCCAATTGATTTGATTAATGCGAAAACCCTTTCGTCTGTAATCAATTCATTCTTTGGAACAAACCAGTTATCTCAGTTTATGGATCAAACCAATCCTCTTGCAGAGATCACGCACAAGCGTCGTCTTTCAGCATTAGGACCTGGTGGTCTTTCTCGTGAGCGTGCAGGTTTTGAGGTTCGTGACGTACACTACACACATTATGGTCGTCTTTGTCCTATTGAAACTCCTGAAGGTCCAAACATTGGTTTGATCTCTTCTTTAGCAGTATATGCTAAAGTGAACAATATGGGCTTCATCGAGACTCCATATCGTACTGTAACCGATGGAAAAATTGACTTAGAGACTAAGCCAAAATATTTAAGTGCTGAAGAAGAAGAGGGTATGTTGATTGCGCAAGCAAACAACCCTATGGACGATTCTGGAAAGATTGAAGAAGAACGTGTAATTGCGCGTATGGAAGGTGACTTCCCGGTTGTTGAGCCAAATACGGTTCATTATGCCGATGTATCTCCAAACCAGATTGCTTCTATTTCAGCTTCTTTAATTCCGTTCTTAGAACATGATGATGCAAACCGTGCGTTGATGGGATCAAACATGATGCGTCAGGCAGTACCACTTTTACGTGCAGACTCACCTATTGTAGGTACAGGTCTTGAACGTCAGGTAGCTTCTGATTCACGTGTATTGATTAACGCTGAAGGTGATGGTGAGGTAGAATATGTAGATGCTAATGAAATCACCATTAAATACGACCGTACCGACGAAGAGCGTATGGTTAGTTTTGATGGAGATAGCAAAACCTATCAGTTGATCAAATTCCGTAAGACAAACCAAAGTACTTCAATTAACTTGAAGCCTATCGTAAGAAGAGGAGATCGAGTTAAGAAAGGTCAGGTTCTATGTCAAGGTTATGCAACTGAGGCTGGTGAACTGGCACTTGGTAGAAATATGAAAGTAGCCTTTATGCCTTGGAAAGGGTATAACTTTGAGGATGCGATCGTAATTTCAGAAAAAGTAGTACGCGATGATATTTTTACGTCTATTCACGTTGATGAGTATTCTTTAGATGTTAGAGATACTAAATTAGGTAACGAAGAATTAACAAACGATATTCCTAACGTTTCTGAAGAGGCAACAAAAGACCTTGATGAAAACGGTATGATTCGTATTGGTGCAGAAGTTAAGCCTGGAGACATTTTGATTGGTAAGATTACTCCAAAAGGAGAGTCAGATCCAACTCCGGAAGAAAAGTTACTTCGCGCGATCTTTGGTGATAAAGCCGGAGATGTTAAAGATGCTTCTTTAAAAGCTTCTCCATCATTGAGAGGGGTTGTTATTGACAAGAAGTTATTTGCCCGTGCCATTAAAGATAAGCGTAAACGCGCTAAAGATAAAGAAGACATTGCTGCATTAGAGGCAGAGTACGATCAGAAATTTGATGACTTGAAAGCTGTTTTAGTTGACAAACTTTTCCAGTTAGTTAACGGAAAAACTGCTCAGGGAGTTAAGAATGATCTAGGTGAAGAAGTGCTTCCAAAAGGAAAGAAATTCACACTTAAAATGCTTAATGCAGTTGAAGATTATACACACCTTAATCAAGGTACTTGGACAACAGATGACGCGACTAATGTTTTAATCGCAGACTTGTTGCATAACTACCGTATTAAAGAAAATGATCTTCAAGGTAATTTACGTCGTGAGAAGTTTACCATTTCTGTAGGAGATGAACTTCCATCAGGAATCATCAAACTGGCAAAAGTTTATGTTGCTAAAAAACGTAAGCTTAAAGTAGGTGATAAGATGGCGGGTCGTCACGGTAACAAAGGTATTGTTGCGCGTATTGTACGTCAAGAAGATATGCCATTCTTAGAAGATGGTACTCCTGTTGATATCGTGCTTAACCCACTTGGTGTACCTTCTCGTATGAACATTGGTCAGATTTATGAAACTGTTCTTGGTTGGGCAGGTCAGAAATTAGGTCGTAAGTATGCAACGCCAATCTTTGATGGGGCTACTTTAGATCAAATCAATGAGCTTACAGATCAAGCAGGTATTCCTCGTTTTGGTCACACGTATCTATACGATGGTGGTACTGGTGATCGTTTTGATCAGCCTGCAACCGTTGGTGTGATTTATATGCTTAAACTAGGGCATATGGTAGATGATAAGATGCACGCACGTTCTATTGGGCCTTACTCATTAATAACGCAACAGCCATTAGGTGGTAAAGCACAATTTGGTGGTCAGCGTTTTGGTGAGATGGAGGTTTGGGCACTTGAGGCTTATGGAGCTTCAGCTACCCTGCGTGAGATCTTAACCGTTAAGTCTGATGATGTTATTGGTAGAGCCAAGACGTACGAAAGTATCGTAAAAGGAGAGCCAATGCCGGAGCCTGGTTTACCAGAATCGTTCAACGTATTGATGCACGAACTTAAAGGACTTGGACTAGACATTCGTCTAGAAGAATAGATACTTACAGGTTACGCTTCCGCGGAAGCGTAACTTGATTTTATAAAGTATCAAGCAGTTAAAAAAGAATAATTTTCGACATAAGGTATTATGGCAAGAGATAATGATAAGAATGCAGTAAAGAGATTTGATCAAATCTCTATTGGTCTTGCATCTCCAGAGGCGATTTTGGCTGAATCGCGCGGTGAGGTGTTAAAACCAGAAACTATAAACTACCGTACGCACAAGCCTGAGCGTGATGGTTTGTTCTGTGAGCGTATCTTTGGTCCTGTTAAGGATTATGAGTGTGCTTGTGGAAAGTATAAGCGTATACGCTATAAGGGAATTGTATGTGACCGTTGTGGTGTAGAAGTTACTGAGAAAAAAGTACGTAGAGATCGTGTAGGTCACATTAACCTTGTTGTGCCGGTTGCACACATCTGGTACTTCAGAAGTTTGCCAAATAAAATAGGGTATCTTTTAGGTCTTCCGTCTAAGAAATTAGATATGATCATCTATTATGAGCGCTATGTAGTTATTCAGCCGGGTATTGCTAAAAATGAAGAAGGTGAGCCATTACAAAAAATGGATTTCCTTACTGAAGAGGAATACCTAAACGTTCTTGAGTCAATTCCTCAAGAAAATATGTACCTTGAAGATAGCGATCCAAATAAGTTTATCGCTAAAATGGGTGCGGAGTGTCTTGTAGACTTATTGAGACGTATCGATCTTAATGAGTTGTCTTATGACCTGCGTCATAAAGCAAACAATGAGACTTCAAAACAAAGAAAGAACGAGGCGTTAAAACGTCTTCAAGTGGTAGAGTCTTTACGTGATGCAAATAAGAATCGCGAGAACTTGCCAGAGTGGATGATTATGAAAGTAGTTCCGGTAATTCCACCAGAATTACGTCCGCTTGTACCACTTGATGGTGGTCGTTTTGCGACTTCAGATTTAAATGATCTGTACCGTCGTGTGATCATTCGTAACAACCGTTTGAAGCGTTTGATGGAAATCAAAGCTCCAGAGGTAATCTTACGTAATGAGAAGCGCATGCTTCAGGAAGCGGTAGATTCATTATTTGATAATACACGTAAATCTTCAGCGGTTAAAACCGATTCTAACCGTCCTTTAAAATCACTTTCAGATTCATTGAAAGGTAAACAAGGTCGTTTCCGTCAAAACTTACTTGGTAAGCGTGTTGATTATTCTGCACGTTCGGTAATTGTTGTAGGACCAGAATTAAAACTTTACGAGTGTGGTTTGCCTAAAGATATGGCGGCTGAACTTTATAAGCCTTTCGTGATCAGAAAATTGATCGAGCGAGGAATTGTAAAAACCGTAAAGTCTGCTAAAAAGATTATAGATAAAAAAGAGCCAGTAGTTTGGGATATCTTAGAAAATGTTCTTAAAGGACATCCGGTATTGCTAAACCGTGCTCCTACGCTTCACCGTCTTGGTATTCAGGCATTTCAGCCAAAACTTATTGAAGGTAAAGCTATTCAATTACACCCATTAGTATGTACGGCATTTAACGCCGACTTTGATGGTGACCAGATGGCGGTTCACTTACCATTAGGTCCTGAAGCTATCTTAGAAGCGCAAATGTTGATGCTTGCTTCAAACAATATCCTTAATCCTGCTAACGGTGCTCCTATTACGGTACCTTCTCAGGATATGGTATTGGGTCTTTACTATATGACCAAAGGACGTAAGAGTACTCCAGAACATCCAATTTTAGGAGAAGGGATTACTTTTTACAGTGCAGAAGAAGTTGTTATTGCGCACAACCAAAAGCGTGTAAATATTAACGCTAACATTAAAATACGTACCAAAGATTTCAATGAAGAAGGTGAACTCGTTTACCAGATTATTGATACTACTGTAGGTCGTGTTTTATTTAACGAAAGCGTTCCTGAAGAATGTGGTTACATCAACGAAGTATTGACTAAAAAGTCATTAAGAGATGTAATTGCACGTATTCTTAAATTGACAAGTGTTCCGCGTACCGCTGAGTTCCTTGACAGTATCAAGACGCTTGGATATACATTTGCATTTAGAGGTGGATTATCGTTCTCTTTAGGGGATATTATTATTCCTGCAGAGAAATATGAAATGATCGAAGAGGCAAATACACAGGTAGACGGAATTATGTCTAGCTATAATATGGGTCTTATCACCAACTCTGAGCGTTATAATCAGGTTATTGACGTGTGGACTTCTACAAACGCATCATTGACTGAATTGTCTATGAAGCGTATTCGTGAGGATCAACAAGGATTTAACTCGGTGTTTATGATGCTTGACTCGGGAGCTCGTGGATCTAAAGAACAGATTCGTCAGTTAACCGGTATGCGTGGTTTGATGGCCAAGCCTAAAAAATCAAATGATGGTGGAGGAGCAATTATTGAAAACCCGATTCTTTCTAACTTTAAAGAAGGTTTATCAATTCTTGAATACTTTATCTCAACGCACGGTGCTCGTAAAGGTCTTGCAGATACCGCACTTAAAACGGCAGACGCAGGTTACTTGACCCGTCGTCTTGTAGATGTATCTCAGGATGTTATCGTGAATAGCGATGATTGTGGTACACTTAGAGGTGTGGAAGTTTCAGCATTGAAGAAGAATGAGGAAATCGTTGAAACGCTTGAGGCACGTATCATTGGTCGTATTGCATTAAATGATGTGATCAACCCACTTAACAGTGAGGTAATTGTTGAGGCTGGTGCAGAAATCACTGAAGAGTTAGGTGCTGAGATTTCTAAAGCTCCAATCGAAAGTGTTGAAGTTCGTTCACCATTAACGTGTGAGGCTAGTAAAGGAATTTGTGCTAAATGTTATGGTCGAAACCTTGCAACCAATAAAATGGTGCAAATGGGTGAAGCTGTTGGTGTTGTTGCTGCACAGTCTATTGGTGAGCCTGGTACACAGCTTACGCTACGTACCTTCCACGTGGGTGGTATTGCAGGTAACATTTCAGAAGAAAATAAAGTTATATCTAAATTTGATGGTCGTCTTGAGATCGAAGATCTTAAAACGGTTGAAGGAGAAGCGCCAGATGGTTCAATTTCACAAATTGTAATTTCACGTACTTCAGAAGCAAAAATTGTTGATGCTAAGACCGGAATTTTATTAAGTACTAATAACATTCCTTACGGTTCTCAACTGTTTATGAAAGATGGAGATAAAGTTACTAAGGGAGATACTATCTGTACTTGGGATCCATTTAACGGTGTAATTATTTCAGAATTTGCCGGTAAAATCAAATATGAGAATATAGAACAAGGGGTTACTTATCAAGTTGAAACTGATGAACAAACCGGTTTCCAAGAGAAAGTAATTTCAGAATCTCGTAACAAGCGAATGATTCCTACCTTGCATATTATGGGTAAAAAAGACGAAGTAATTCGTTCATATAACTTACCTGTGGGAGCGCACTTGATGGTAGATGATGATGAGAAAATTAAAATAGGTAAGATTTTGGTTAAGATTCCTCGTAAGTCTGCAAAAGCAGGGGATATTACAGGGGGTCTGCCACGTGTAACAGAATTGTTTGAAGCACGTAATCCATCTAATCCTGCTGTTGTAAGTGAGATTGATGGTGTGGTTTCTTTCGGGAAAATTAAACGTGGTAACCGTGAGATCATCGTTGAGTCTAAACTTGGTGAAATCAAGAAATATCTGGTTAAACTTTCTAACCAAATCTTGGTTCAGGAGAATGACTTTGTGAGAGCAGGTATGCCATTATCTGATGGTTCTGTAACTCCAGAAGATATCCTTGCGATTAAAGGACCTTCAGCGGTTCAGCAATACTTAGTAAACGAAGTACAAGAAGTTTATCGTTTACAGGGTGTGAAAATTAACGATAAGCACTTTGAGGTAGTTGTACGTCAAATGATGCGTAAGGTAAGAATTCAGGATCCGGGTGATACGATTTTCTTAGAGAATCAGCTAGTACACAAAGATGACTTCATCACTGAAAATGATGCTATTTTTGGAATGAAAGTTATTGAAGATGCTGGTGATTCTGAAACCTTAAAAGCAGGGCAGATTATTTCGCCTCGCGAATTGAGAGATGAAAATTCTATCTTGAGAAGAGAAGATAAAAATCTTGCAACGGCACGTGATGTTGTAGCTGCTACGGCAACTCCGGTATTACAGGGTATTACAAGAGCTTCACTTCAGACGAAATCATTTATCTCGGCTGCTTCCTTCCAGGAAACAACTAAAGTACTTAACGAAGCTGCGGTAAGCGGTAAAGTAGATACTTTAGAAGGTCTTAAGGAAAATGTTATTGTAGGTCATAGAATTCCTGCTGGTACCGGTTTACGTCGTTACGACAAACTAATCGTAGGTAGCAAGCAAGAGCTTGAAGAACTCAATGCAGCTCGCGAAGAAGTAAATTTTAATTAAGAATATTCAAATACAAAAAAACAGCTTCAGAAATGAAGCTGTTTTTTTATAGCTAAACTTGTGATTTATGGCAGAAGAAGATAAAAATCAAAACGGGCAGTTAAATATTGAATTGGATGAAGCAACTGCTCAAGGGCAGTATTCAAATCTGGCTATAATCAATCACTCGGTCTCTGAGTTTGTGGTTGATTTTATAAGTATTATGCCGGGAACTCCTAAGAGTAAAGTGAAGTCAAGAATTATCTTAACTCCTCAACACGCCAAGCGACTTGCTAAAGCGTTACAGGAAAACGTAAAGCGTTTTGAAAAAGCACACGGTGAAATCAAAGATTATGAAAAGCAGCCTATTCCATTAAATTTTGGTCCTACTGGCCAGGCTTAACAATCTTAGTCAATTATAAAAAAGAAAAACTCCTGAGATTGTCTCAGGAGTTTTTCTTTTTTATAATGAATATTGATGCTCTTCTTATTTAAATAAATTTTGATGATAAGTCTTAAAAAGCGACCTGTTTTTAACTTGTTTTAATCATCTTTTGGAATAATCTGAAGCATACCTTCAATGCAGGGCAAATAACCTATTTAAAGCTCTTATTTGAATTCTGAAACAAAATGCAGCTTAACGTTAGGATATTTTTGCTGTGTCATCTGTAAGGTAAAAGGGGAGTCGGCAAGAAATACAAGTTGTCCTCTTTTGTCCTTGGCCATAAAACGTTGTTTTACTCTTAAGAAATCTTTGAATTCTTCGCTCTTAGGGTCTTTGGGTTCTACCCAGCACGCTTTATGTACACTTAAAGGTTCGTAGGTGCATTTAGCACCGTATTCATGTTCTAAACGATATTGAATCACTTCATACTGAAGCGCTCCTACCGTACCTATAACTTTTCGGCCGTTTAGTTCAAGTGTAAATAACTGCGCAACACCTTCATCCATCAACTGGTCGATTCCTTTTGCTAATTGCTTAGATTTTAAGGGATCTGCATTATTGATATAGCGAAAATGCTCTGGTGAAAACGAAGGAATCCCTTTATAATGAATTTCCTCACCTTGTGTAAGGGTATCACCAATTTTGAAATTACCCGTGTCATGAAGTCCTACGATATCACCGGGATAGGATATGTCTACGATTTCTTTTCGCTCAGCAAAAAATGCATTTGGGCTAGAAAACTTAAGTTTCTTGCCATTTCGCACGTGTAAATAGGGGGTGTTGCGTTCAAAAACACCGGAAACGATTTTTACAAAGGCCAAACGGTCTCGATGCTTGGGATCCATATTGGCGTGTATTTTAAATACAAAACCTGTAAAATCTTTTTCTTCTGGTTTTACAACACGTTCTTCGCTTTCTTTAGGGCGTGGAGGCGGAGCGATACTTATAAAACAGTCGAGGAGTTCGCGAACGCCAAAATTGTTAAGCGCAGATCCAAAAAAGACCGGCTGTTGCTCTGCTTTAGAATATGCCTCTTGATCAAAATCGGGATAAACACCAGTGACCAATTCAAGCTCTTCTCTTAGAGTTTCTGCCGATTCATCACCTATTAACGTATCTAATTCCTCAGAATTTAGGTCTTCTATTTCAATAGTTTCTTCGATGTTCTTACGGCTGTCTCCACTAAAAAGGTTGACATTCTTTTCCCATATATTATAGATTCCTTTAAAGTCATATCCCATTCCTATAGGGAAGCTTAAAGGAGTGACGTGTAAATCTAGCTTCTGTTCTATTTCGTCAAGAAGTTCAAAAGCATCTTTACCTTCCCGGTCGAGTTTATTTACAAAAACAATCATCGGGATCTTACGCATTCTACAAACCTGAACTAATTTTTCGGTTTGTTCCTCAACCCCTTTTGCTACATCAATAACAACGATAACGCTATCAACTGCAGTAAGCGTTCTAAAGGTGTCTTCAGCAAAATCCTTGTGTCCCGGTGTATCTAGGATGTTGATTTTTGTACCGTTATATTCAAAGGCAAGTACAGAGGTAGCTACCGAAATTCCACGCTGGCGTTCGATTTCCATAAAGTCACTCGTGGCTCCCTTTTTGATTTTATTTGATTTTACAGCACCGGCCTCTTGAATGGCGCCACCAAATAAAAGAAGTTTTTCTGTTAGCGTGGTTTTCCCTGCATCAGGATGCGAGATTATTCCGAAAGTACGTCTACGCGCAATTTCCTTTTTAATGCTCATGGATGTCAAATTTAAGAGGGCAAATATACATTAAGTCAGCCACTTTGAAGTATTCAATACAGACTAGTATTTCTTGAATTTGGCAAAACATTAACAGTTGAAAATGAGGGGTGTAGAAATCTCATTTTTGCCACAAATTACTATGTTTTGTAAGTTTTATCTTTAATGCTTCTTACTTGTATGAACTACTAATGTGTATTTTATCGATTAATGTGTGCTTATGTCTAAAAACCATCAAGCTTTTGTCTTTGCGCTTAATCGATTAATATATTTGTTGTCCCAACTTAAAATACGTTTATAAATTGATCAGTAGAGCTATTTCTTATTGACGCAGGCGTGTATTAAGTTGATTCTTCTCCACTTTAAGGTAAAGGGTTTTACGATAAGCATTCTTGAGCTATTTAAGCAAGAAACTTGATCATCAATTGAAACATTTGTTTTGTTCAATACGTATACTCGCAAAGTATACTTTAAATCGAATATTATTAAAACAACTTTACCAATCTTTTCAATCACGCATTGGCTAAAAAAAGCGAGCTATGAAGCTATGCTTACAGGCTTTGGTAGGGTAGCTTTTCAAATAATTATTCACGTATTTAAAATGATAACGAAGAACTATGTAAAATATTTTGTGTCGTTATCTGCTTTTATAAATCTAGAGTGCGTTGCAGCTACTAGGGATTTGGTGAGGGATTTATTTTGCAAACTCAAGGTCCAGACATTGGAGTCGAGCATTTTAAACAATAAGAATATAAATAACGGCTTAGCTTCCCAAAGTTTAGCAGTATTAACGTTAAAGCATAGATGATAGGGATGTGTTTGAATGAGATGGTTTTTTGTCTCTCAAGTACAGGTGATTCCAACTTCAAATAGAATAATATATGAAATATAAAACTACTCCCACTTACGCAAAGTGTATCCAGCGCTTTGTGATGTTTTTATTTTTGAACCTTTTAGCATTGGGTGTTAATGATACACTTTATGCTCAGTGTGATGGGTATGATGAGGTGTCTGTGACCTCGGGAAATTACACATTTCAATCTGGGGAACGCTATGCGTTTAAAAGTGCTACGCCAACAACAATTACATTAAGCGATGTGACGTTTCAAAACGGAACTGCTGTTTGTGTTGGTCCTAATGTCACTTTGATCATTCAGAACAATATTAATGCTTCTGGAGCGGTAACATTGAATGTTGAAGGAATCTTGCAATTCAATCAGGCGATAAATTTTAATGCTAATCTTGATATGACTATTGCAGAAGGTGGTGTTTTTCAAACCGGCAATAACGGTACTGTTGATTTTAACATAGGAGGGTCTGGAGTAAATAGAATATTGAATAGTGGAGAGGTTAAAGTGGGAGTCTTAACCTTTGCTAGCGGATCTTCTACTAACACTATTGATAATTCAGGAACGTTTACTATTTCTAGAAATATTAATATCTCTGGAGATACAGAGTTTCGTAATCAAAAAGATATTTATGTAGGGGCTAGTTTTAACTGTAATGCTACCAGTGTATACGTAAACTGTGGGGTTATAGAGACGGCTACAGGTTTTAATCTAGGTGGTGGTCGTGTAGTAAATACGGGTTCTTTTATTTCAAATAACGGTTCTATAGATTTTGGAAGTAGCACCGCGCGATTTGAAAATTATGGAATAGTACAAGTAGAACAAGTTAACTTTTCTGGGGTCGATAGTTCTTTATATGGTGGTTTTTATAATGAAGGTAGTGTTATATTAGATAATAATTTTCAAGCTTCAGGGAATATTTTAGGGCCTACAGATAATTCTAAACTTGGTTACTTTGAGTTGGCTAATGCGTCAACTTTAAATAGTGGAACTATTGGACCGAACCTTAATTTCAAGAGAACTACAGGTCCTTCTAATGCAACTTCTGTTTTTGGAAGTAATGCAGGTAGCTTAACTATTTTATCTGGAGTTGTTTATGATTGTGAGTCAGGAACTTGTGCTGCTGAGAAAGTTTCTGCAGGTCTTCCTTGTCCTGATCTTTCTGGTAACTTCCCTGCTATTTCTTTGGTTAAGACTGGTGTTTTTCAAGATGAAAATGGAGATGGCAGAACTCAAGTAGGTGAGACTATAGATTATACTTTTGAAATTACAAATACCGGTCAAAAAGTACTTAGAGATATTGTTATTGAAGACGGTAAGCTTGGTCTGGGTACGTTAAGTGTACCTGGAACATTAGATCCCGGGGAATCCACTACAGCAACAGCATCTTATTCAGTAATTGCAGCTGATTTGACAACAGGTTCAGTCTATAATGAGGCTACAGTAAGAGGGATTGATGAATTAGATACAGAGGTTTCTGCTACCGATGATTTTACGGTGTTCTTTAATAACTATTGTTCTGGGGTAGATACAGACGGTGATGGGATACCAGACAATTGTGATGATGATGATGACAATGATGGTATTCTGGATGCTGACGAAGGAAATTCTTCTGTAGCTGTATTAGCTAATCCTAGTCAAGCAACGGTAAATGATTTAAATAATACAGGGACAGGACTATTTGAGTTAAATGTTCCTGGACCGGCATCTTTAGCTAGTGGAGGTGTTAGAGTAAGTGTTTTAAGTTATAATAACTCAAATCCTAACCCTAATAAATGGCGTATTTTTCAGCCTGTTCTTGATAACGGGATAATTAATATAAACGGAGGTGATGTTGAGTTTGCTACAGAATATCTAGATGTTATTAATGGTATTCCAAGAACTGTAGAGTTTGATTATGGGCAATCAGCAAGCGAACTTTCTACGACTACCTCAAAATATAGATATGTTGTAGGGATCGCAGGTTTAGGTGGTCCTTCTACGCGAGATGAACTGGGTGTTGATATTGCTAATGTTACCCTAAGGGTTATTGGTAATGTTGATGTTTTTGATACTGATACTTATTCGACTTTTGCTGGTAATACACCGCCTGAAAGAAATACCTTAGGTAATACAATTACATCTTCAGAACCACGAGTTTTTCAAGGGTATACGTTCTTTTATATCGACGACGAAGATGTTTCTAAATTTGAGATCGAATTTCAGAATGAAGATCCGCACGGAATCATTTTTGGAGTACTTGAAGAGCGATTTAGAGATACAGATGGTGATGGAATTGTAGATTCTAAAGATGTAGACTCAGATAATGACGGTTGTCCTGATGCTATTGAGGGTGCGGGATCTTTTAATAAAACGCATCTTACGGCAGACTTGAATCTTGCTAATACACCAGACGGTGTTGATGAATTTGGGGTGCCTACTATAGCAGGTTCACCTCAAGGGAATACACAGGCGGTTATAGATGATTCGATTTCTGCTTGTTACGTTCCAACCGCAATCGACGATGAAAGACAAGTAAGTCTAAATACATCCTTGAATATTGATGTCTTGGCAAATGATGATTTTGGAGGGGATGGTCCATCTGAGACACAGCCATTAATTATAACCGAACAACCTGCAAATGGATCGGTCGTTTTAAATGACAATGGAACTCCTTCAAACTTGGCAGATGACACTATAGTTTATACACCAAACCAAGACTATGATGGTGTTGATACGTTTAAGTATAAGATTGTTGATCTGGATGGTGACGAGAGCGAAGCAACTGTAGAGATAACAATTTCTGATGTTATTGTGGTGCCTCCTGGAGAACGTGGGTGTGATTGTGCGCCATTATACAGCAGTACTAATTTCAAAAACCCAACCTTGGTCTCTGGCTCAAGTGGTCAAGTAGGTGCGGTGTATAGATTTTCAAATGTATTTTTAGATAGCCCTGAACCTATTGATGCATTAGTGCGAATTGAAGCGATGCGCAATGGAGCAACGCTTGCTAATATTGATGTGACTGGAGATGGTGTAGATTCAAACTTTCAGCCACAATTAAACAGTACCAACAACGGAGATCAAAATATTGAATTTGATATCACTTTTGTTGAGTCTGGAGGAACTTATGGCGATGAGGTTGTGATTTCATTTTTTGCTACGCCTTTCGACATTGATGGAGATAGTGTGCAGACAAGAGAGTATGCAGAGCTTACGCTTTCTGATGCGTATTATCAATCAGGAAATACACTCATCAATATTGAGCGCAGACCTAATTCAGTAAGGGGAACCGCTGTAAATGCGAGTACCGCGCCAGGTGGAGATATCTCTACCGATCCACGCTACACGTTTAGTACTTATTATGAAGGAAGATCTTCTCTTAAATATATTATAGGGAAGCAAAACGGAAATATAGATCGTTTCTACTCTTTAGCTTTTAGTAATGCAAATTATACCAATCCTCAATCTTATATTGTTACTGCACCTGTAATTTGTGGTAATGTTTCAGATGAAGGAGGTCAGCCTTTAAGCGGAGTTAGTATAAAAATTGAAGGAAGTGATGGTAGCTCTACAACTTTGACTACCAATTCAAATGGTGATTATCGATATGCTACCGCGATTCCGTCGGCATTAGTAGATGTTGTTTATACAATTATAGAAACTGATTTGGATGGTTATGTTAGTGTTGATGATGCTGAAGGTGATCCTACCGATAATGTGATTGTACGCACCATCAACTTGATCTCGTCTTGTCAAAATAATTTTGTTGATGATGGTAGACCTGAAGCTAATGACGATAGTGCAGAAGTAAGTCCGTTGCGTCCGGTTCAACCTATTGATATTGATGTTCTTGCTAATGATAATTTTGGTCCTGATGGTCCGTCAACAGGAGCTATTACTACTGTATCTCAACCTAGTCTAGGTAGTGCAGAAGTAAATAATGCAGGTACACCAAACGACCCAACAGATGATTATATAACGTACATTCCTCCGTCTGAAAATTTAGTTACAGTCACCTTTAAATATCAAATATGTGATGAGGATGGGGATTGTGATGACGCGCTAGTTACTGTTACTGTTAGTGATGATAATCCGATTGCTGAAGATGACAACTATACCGTTTCTGAAGACTCTCGGGATAATGTATTAGACATATTATCAAATGATTACTTCGGAAATGATGGTGCTGGTTCAGTTTCAGTACTTTCTGGTCCTGCAAATGGTGTTGTTGTTCTTAACGATAATAATACACCTGGCGATGTTTCAGATGATTTTTATGAGTATACTCCAAATGCAGATTTCTTTGGTACTGATTCATTCCAATATCAGATATGCGATGGAGACACGCCTGTTGGAGATCGCGATTGTGACGTTGCAACTGTAACTATTCTTGTTGAGGCAGATCCTACGCTTTCAGTTGACCCTGTAACGGTTACCGAAGGAGATCCACTTACTTTTACATTTAGTATAAATACAGTTTCTGCTGAAGACATTGTTATTAATGTAAATACATCAGATGATACAGCTATTGCAGGACTTGATTATACAGCTGCAGTAAATCAGTTGATTACTATTCCTGCTGGTCAGCTATCTGTTGATTTTGTAGTGAATTCGCTTGAGGATCAAATTTACGAAGTAGCAGAGTCGTTCAATATTTCTGGTGCGGTTCAAACGAATAATACAAGAAATTTAAATGTAGCCACCACCGGAACAATTACCGATAATGACGGCGATGCTCCAACATTGAGCATTTCAGATGTAAGTGTAGTTGAAGGCGTAGATGCAGTTTTTGCGGTAAGCCTCAATAAACCAAGTTTTGAGTCGATCACGGTAGCCCTTGCTACAGCTGAAGGAACCGCTTTAGATCCTGAGGATTACACGGGTTATAGCGGAGGGTCGATCACTTTTGCACCTGGTGAGACGAGTAAAAATATTACCATCGCAACCATTGATGATGCGATCTATGAAGTAACTGAAAACTTCACTTTAAATGGAGAGGTAACTTCAGGCACCACAGTAAACACAACCGCTAGTGGAACCGGAACGATCACCGATAATGATGGTGATGCTCCAACATTGAGCATTTCAGATGTAAGTGTAGTTGAAGGCGTAGATGCAGTTTTTGCGGTAAGCCTTGATAAACCAAGTTTTGAGTCGATCACGGTAGCCCTTGCTACAGCTGAAGGAACCGCTTTAGATCCTGAGGATTACACGGGTTATAGCGGAGGGTCGATCACTTTTGCACCTGGTGAGACGAGTAAAAATATTACCATCGCAACCATTGATGATGC
>NZ_JAYMEI010000018.1:0-81852 GCF_037029365.1 Leeuwenhoekiella sp. CH_XMU1409-2
GTGTGAATTTGCTTCGTCTCATACTGTTTAAAATTAAGAATTATTACACTTCTAAACAGTTCGGTTTTAAGGGAAGCATACAACAGGATGTGACTTACTTATATCTAATTCGGAATTATAAAGCGGAATCTGAAAAATTGGATATTAAAAAATATGATTATCCTGATTACAATATTTGTGCATTTAAACAAAAATTTGAACATGGAATTGTTTACTCGGAAGAACAGTGTAGAGAAGCAGGTGGAATAATAACAAAACTGATTTTACCGAAAACCGACAAAGAAAGCTTAAACCAATGGGTTGAATTAATTTTTAAAAGTTCGCCAATGGACATAGAACACGGATGGAATTCAGAGAAAACCAAATTTGGTCCGACTGACGATGGTGTTGGATGCTACTTTGAAATTAAGGAAACTGAAAACAATACTGAAATTGAAATGTATTGCGGTTGTTAAATTGGATTTATGGTATTTACTAAAGAAACAAAGGACAACGAATTTTACGTGTATATGAATGGAAAGCTGATTTACAAAAGATGGTTAAAAACAGGTCAATCAAAAGTTTTTGACTTAATGGCTTATGACAAATACACAGAATATTCCTTAAATGATAATTAAAAATAACTATTTACAACACTAATAACCGTTACACAATTCTATAATATCTAACAAAGCCTATTCATTTAAATCTCAAGGACATCACCTAAAAACTTTAAACCCCTCATATGCAGCTTTTGTTGGATATCGCAGTCACTTCAACTACTTTTAAAACATAAACAGGTAGTTTTGAAGACCCACTGCCGTTACCTGCAAGCTGAAAAAAATGAGTGAAGTCAAGATTGATGTTTATCACAAAGAAGAGAAAGTGACAACTACTCTTTACGTTGAACAGTTATCTGAAAATAGATTTCGGATGATTGACAATGACTTTTGCAACCCTAAACTGACTTTGGGTACGGAATTTGAAACGAGAATTAACGAAGACCAAAAGCACGTGATAACAAAAATCACAAAGGAATCGGAATTTATTACTCGCAGATTTGGATTGACACCAAACCATAAAGAATCAGACTATCGAATGCTTGGGGAGGAATTGACAAAAAGAGGTGGGTTTTGGCAAGTTGACCTTGGGAGTATTGCCATTGTAAACATATCAAAAGATTTCGAATTTGACATCGACCAAGTCATCAAAGAATTAGATTTAAAACTGGTAGAAATAACCGAATGAAATACTTTAAACGAAATTGGAATGAAACCCGTGGAGACCAATATGACAGTTGGGGGAAATCAGTTTGGCTTTTCGAGACGGACAATAACGGAGAAGTTTTAAGACAAATTGAGATTTATGACAATGGAAAAGTCTTAAAATATGATAACCAAAATATTGAGGACGAATTTGGAATGCTTGCCGACCAAAATATTGATTTGACCGAATTTAATGAGTTTACAATAAAAAAAGAAGAGTTTGAAAATAAATGGAAATAAAAGCCAGCGTACAACAATGGCTACAATTTGACAGAATTGCGAAAAATTAAATTTAATAAAAAACTCATATTAGTACTGACATTTATTTGCGGAATGATATCCTGTAATTCTTATAAAAATCTTCCACAATGACAATCAAATATCTCATTCCATTCTGCATTCGAAAACGATACTTTGACTGTTAAAGTAAATGACAGTATACGCTTTAAAAATCATCGGATTGAAATGATTCCTGAATTGGGAATTTCTAAAAATGCATCAATCTATGTAAAAGGAAAAGAGTTTCGAGTTTCTGGAACTTTTAAAACGATCGAAATAATTGACAAAGAGTTAGGTTTAAAAATTAATAGGACTTTAAAGTTTGACACAATTTTAAAAGCCAAAAACGGACGATATATTGACATTGGAGCGAATAATGAAAAAACACTAATCGAACAGCGAAAAAAAATAAGAATAGTTGAATAAAAAACTAAGCACAACATTGGTAACCGTTGCACAAGCTCTTAATTTCTAATAAAACCTATTTATTTAAACCTCAAGGACATCACCTAAAAACTTTAAACCCTTCATATGCAGTTTTTGTTGGATATCGCAGTCACTTCAACTACTTTTAAAACATAAACAGGTAGTTTTGTAGATCTACTGCTGTTGACAGCAAGTGAAAATGACACACGTAATTCAAATATTTAAATCAGTCGAGAGAATTGAGAAGCTCGACTATTCGACCGAGTCTCGACAACTTCTTGACAAATGGGGAGACAGTTTTGTTTCAAAGACAGGCTACTTGACAGACAGTACTTTGCTTCTTCCAATTAACAAGGAACAAGAGCCTGATCTAAAAACTGCTGACCTTGTAATTATTCAAGACATTAACGGTTTTGACCCCTTCCTTGTCGAAAAGTCTTGGGACAAGACAAATTGGCCCAGTTGGTTTAAAAACAGCAGAAAAAACGATGTGCTATCTGCAAACCGACAGCTTATATGTTTCAACCGACTTTTAAGAAAAGGGACTTTTGAAATATTCAAAATAGAGAAAAATGAGTCTGGAACATTTGACCTTCATTTGAACTATTCAGCCAACGAATTTCATATTGGTATTCCAAAGCGAGACGACCACAAAATAGCAGAACTTAAACTTGGTAAGCCTATTAGATACAAAGTGAATGGAAAATCAGATTTTACTATGACTGGGAGAAAACAACGGACTTTTGTAGAATACGATTACATATTTGAATATTTAGGCCAGGCAGACAAAATGGAATTCAGGGATTTGAACAAAATCGGAAAAACTAAGTCGATACCAACTGATAACTACAAACTCGTTGACGAGAGAAAAATATTAAAATAATACACCAGCAGCCAACACGGGTAAGCGTCGCACAAGTCCATAACTTCTAGAAGTGCCTAATTTTTTCAACCGCTTTTAAGCGGTTTTCTTTTTTCTACCATATAGATTTAGACAGAATTCAGAACTCTTAAAACCGATTTATCGCTGTTTGTCAATCTGTTTTTCAGAAAAAAATAAAGCGCGCACTCCTGCTCCGCTTTTGGGTGGTCTTGAGGTTGTTAAATCCCAATATACCCAGAAGTAGGTATTGACACATATTGGACGCATACTTATATTCGAAATCTATTTTTTAAATTTTCCATTTATGAAACTATCAAAGACCCTATTAACACTAACAATCATAGTGTCTTGTGTGTCTATGATTCAGGCCCAAAAGATCGTACAGTTCAGTGAGTATAAAATCTATAAAAACGAATATGGCCACACAAAGATCAGGATTGAACCGCACACCAGAAACACCGATATAGGTGCAGATGCCTCTAAGTATCAAAAGAGTTCCAACGTCTATGGCGTTTTGATCTGCTATAGTATAAATGGCGAAAAAAAGGCTAAGCTTCTAGATATGACCTATAAACTAAAAAATAAAGGCTATTACGAATATGGTCTCTCTTTCAGCAGTAATTCTAAAGTAGGATCAGTAAGCGTCACGTATTTTAATATGGTTGATGATCCGGAAAGTAAGTGGCCTAAAAAGGGGGATTGCTTTTAAATGGGTTGCGTAGCACAACTTGTAAGCAGACTGAAAGATCCCTATTTCAACAATTGCCTTATGGATCTTTACAAATTCAGCAGGTCTTTAGTAATTTAAGAGCATACCGTATACCCTCCTAAAAGTCATCGTAAAACTTATAACATAATTAGTAAGACCAATATTTAACTTGTATAAACATTATGCCTTTATGAAGATGTGACAAAAGCTTAAACACAGCTTTAAATAGTTGAACAAAGACAGTTTACAAGCTGATAATGAAAACTTTGTAAGTTAATTCACATCGTAATTAATTTAAATTCTCACACGTATTGCTTCATTTAAAATAACACTTATGATTAAAAACATACGCTTCCTTTTCATTCTAGTTTTTACGATACTATCAAATAATTTAAGAGCTCAAGACGATGATTTACAAACCATTTATTTTGATGGTTATTCTGACGGCTATGAAATAACAGCCGAAGCTGATATTTATAGCAAAGTTGGCAGTTTTCGGAGGGAAATGGAGAGTGGAGTTGGATGCTTAGAAATAACTTTGAAGGAATTTAGAATAACATCTATCTATGTAGATGGAACTTTTTATAGTGATAACGATACGTTTCCCGATATAGAGATGCCTGACGGTAGTTACGGAGGACTCTATAAAGGTTTTTCTATCCCTTTCTCAAATGATGGCGCACTCCCTAAAATAAAATTTGAAGTAAGAAATATCCCTGATAATGTTTTTAGCATAAGAACACCTTCAGAAGTTGGACCAAAAGGTAGTTGCGTTTTCTTTGATGTTCCTGGAAGTGTAGATGAAGGTGAAGAAAATTGGAAACACGCAGTTGTTGGAAATCACGAAATACTCAGTTTAGTAGGTGGTGAAGCAACAACACTTGCTTCAACGATTAGGAATTATTTAAAAATAAAAGACAATGCTTCTCGCTTAAAACAGAAGCAAGCAGAAAATAAAGAGGAAGAAAAAAATAGGAATGAGGAAGAAAATAAGAATGACGAATCTGTAAATGAGAGGTCTTCTATGAATCAAAGCGACCGTGAATACGCCCAAAGAAAATCACGCGAGCAAAGACAAAAAGACTTTATCAAACGTCAAAATGAGGAAATAGAAGCTAAAGAAAAAATATATAAAGAAAGTGTATTAGGAGCTACAGACCGTCTTGCCGGAGCTGTTAAAACCATGATGGATGAAAATGAAGCTGCGCGAAAGAAAAAAGCTGAAGAAGAATATCAAAGAAACTTAGCCCGTGAGAAAAGATTAGAGAATAATATGAATCAAGCGGCTGAAAAAATTTCTTCATTTTACTGTGCCATCAATAAATTGATAGGTAGCGTTTCAGATAGTAGTGAATGTTCCTATAACGAACGCAAGAATGTCTACGCCCCAGATGATGACAAAAAACATTCATTAGGCTATACTTTAAAAAATGCAGAAAATAGGAATGATGAGTTCCTATACGTAAGTTATCTCCATTTGAGGCCGCTTTCTGATAAGAACAATAATTATTCATTTAAGTATACCTATACGCAGCCTGCAAAAACACCAGTTGCCCAAATTAATAACCTAAGTGGTAATTCACTTGAAAAATACATTCAGCTCATCGAAAAAGCTACACAAGAAACCTTAACCAAGGTACGGAACCTTAATGGTTTACTGGGCAGTGATATTACATTACTATTATTTGAAAACAATAAAGAAAACCTAAACAAAACACTTGATCAAATTTCAGATTTATCCACGCTACCGATCACAACAACCAGCAACGATTATCTAGCAAATTGGGAATACTTAAATTTTGAAAAAGGTCTGGATCTGGTTGATCTTATTAAAAATGATCATTTGAACAAAGCAACTGACATAGTACTCAAAACCAAAGATAATGAGCTAGTTTTTCTAAATAATGGCAAGTTTATAGTCTTAAAGAACTATGAGCTTTTAAATGATTATTTAAATTTAGGAGATGGAGAGCTTGCACAAAATAAGCCGCTTCCTAAGATAAAAGGTGAGTACCTTGAGATTTCAGATTGGCAACGTATAGTAATGTTTCAATTTTTTAGACACAGGAATATCTACCTAAATATTGAAGGTACAAGTTATCCTGCAGTAACCAATTACGGCTATAAGCCTCAATCTCGAAAAAAAGTACCTCTCGCATTTTGGGACATGGGTGATGTGAGCGGCAGGGCCAATAACTTTCTGTATATCTATAAAAAAGCTGATGATCTTTACGGAGATCCTGAGAATCTAAATTTTTATTTCCCTATTGACGCAGATGCTTATCTCCATACCGGAAAATACAGACCTGCCATTGGTTTTGGGACCTACTCAACAGTTCAGAAAGATAATTACGCCCATATTGAGTTTAAATATATTGGAGGGATGGACTGGACCGCAGCTATAGAATTAAAAGGCCTAGAAAAGGTAGATAAGGTAAAAGGAAAATTAAGGCTGATTACAGATTCTAACTCAAACTCATGGAGTACGCGTCCATATAAAAGTAAGGAGCCGTACGATTTTGGGATAGGATACAAAGAAAAGAAAAAAGATAAAATTTTATCTGAAAGCGAGCCCACTAAATTTATAAAATACCGTATTAAAGATTGGGAATTGATCTATGTGTACGACGTTTTGAAACCTAGAGAAAACGGTGCGGTCAGCTGGCTGGCAATCTCCAATGGGTATAACACTTTTTTCCCGGACAGATTAAAAAGTAATGAGGCCTACAAAGCATACGATAATCAGAATGCATTTTTTGAATCGCATATCAATGGATATAAAGAAAAATTAAATCTGACTGATTTAGAAGATTTTAATCTGCTATACAACGACTTACTGAAAAAGAATAGTGAAATAGGCGGATATGAAAAAACTATAGGTTATAACCGCAAAAATATCATGAGAAATCTCGAAATTTTAAATAAGAGTCAAGACGAAATTACAAACCAAGATGAACCTAAAGAAAAGGAGGCTTGGGTTGCTCATGAAACAGCTGACTTTAAAATTGAGTTTCCTGACAGTTGGGAATTGAACACCAATACACCTGATGCAGCTACTTTTCACCTATATTCAAATAATTCTGCTATTCGTATGGAGATGGGTGAAAAACCTCAAACATTGACTTATGAAAACTTACTTGAAACAAATGGTATTCTTAACGGTCTTGAAAATTCAATTGAAGATTTTATTGTCCTAAAAAATGAAACAATCAAGAAGGATGATAAACAATACATTCAAGTGATTTGGAAAGGGAAAAAAGCAGGTCAAACCTTAGAAACTGAAATGCGATTCTATTTGACAAACGATAAGATCTTTGCTATAACGCAAATTTCGTGGGAAAATAAAACTGCTGCCGATCAAAATACAATTAACAATGTGCTTGATAGCTTTGAATTTTGATTTCAAAGTTGGTAATGTTTTTTAGAGAAAGCAGCGTATTTGGTGATTAAAGTTAAGTTTAATGGAACTGAGTAGTAAATTGATTGATTTTCAAATCTTTTGCATTAGCTCTGATTCATAAAGAATATCACTATTCTTTCCCTAAAGCTCGTTAGAACTAGTTAGCTTTCTTAATCCAGCATAACATTTAATTTAAATAATTACTTTAAAGACCAGAGAGCAATGCCACTTAATATAGTACACACTTGCTAAAATGAAACATCAAAGTTTGTTGGTATTTGACAGTTTAGTATCTTAAAAAGCACCATCCATACTCCTAGAAACTCATGAAACAAGGCTTAACGATTCTTACTGCTATTAGTGTTTTGATATTTGGCCTAAAAAGCTTTGGGCAATCAAGTTGGGAGGTTCAGCAAAAAATCACGTTGGACAGATACACCAGTTACCAAGGCACTATCGAAAACGGGAGAAAGTTTCAGTTATACCTCGTTCCTTCTTCTCAGGCGTGTCCCAAGGAACAAGGACCATCAAGAAGAATCAGGGTTGAGGGTTGGTATCGCATCGATAACGGTTTAAAAACACCACTTATAGGTTTTAGTAGCGACGAAATCTGTAACAACTCCTTAACCTTGTTTGTTCCACAAAAGCGAAGCGAAGCTTTTGTAGATGAGCATTGTAAACCCCTAAATACAAAAGAACGCTTTGAACAACTTCCTCGTGAACGCCCCGGTATATTGGTATGGAACAAGGCTAATGGTCAAAAACAAAAAATAAAGCTGCAGCAAGTACATCCATTTAGCTGGAACACACAAGCCCAGATAGCAATACACGCAAACGGACTATTGCTTAAAACCGTTGACCTGAGTGCGCTATCAAAAAACACGTTTATCGAACAAGTTGAAATAATTGGTAAAAAACACATCAACAATAAATTCCATGTATTACTAAAATATGCGCATCGATCCAAACCCGGTTCCTATGGCCGAGGAATGTGTGCTAATGGTATAGAAGAATTTATTGCACACCTGGTCATCAATCAGGATTGTGAAGTTGCTCTTTTTGAACAAGAGCGGTTAAACAGTTGTCTTTTACAACTTGATGGGAATACTGTAAATTACGATCCTAAGCATCCCGAACTTGGGATAGCAACCAACACAAGGGCGCATTAATTTTGGTAGTTCAGCCCTGAATTATGTTTCGTACGCTAAGCCAAGCTTTTAATTGAGCAATATGTAATAGCTTTATAGTTAAAAGAATACACCTAATCCTAGAATAGAACGTCATCAAAAAGAACGAAATTATACTACAACCCCTTCGACTCGAAGCCGGGTGGCAAGTCGACTACAATCAATGGTATGAAGTAGACCCTATTGAAGGTTTTGAAAGCTATTTTGAAGGCTCTAGTTTGCTCATCCTTAAAAATCCAGACCGATTAAAATTCATTGACGTCGAATGGCGACCGGAAAGGGATTTGAGTGGAAGCTTTCATCTTACGGTTTTAAACTATTTAGAAGATTACGACAACCGCCTTAACACGTTTGAGGTCAATCCCGATTGGGATAATCCAATTCTGGAGATTTCTATACACTCAAGGTTAGCTTTGGTAAACCAATTAGAAGAATTAATGCGTATTTTACCTCCGTACGAAGACCCAAGAATGACACTTCAACGGGGCGTCGTTGATGATACTTCGGAGTCCTACAGACTGGAGCTCATTACCAACGGAATCTCGACAGAACTCGTTGGCAAGATCATTGAAAACGGAAGTGCTCAAATTCAGAATCACTGTTTAGATCATCCTGAGATCACCAGAGATCTTATCAAACAATTTGCTGAAAATGGGATTACCAAAAAGGTCAAGAACAAAGCCAATACAAAACTAAAAAGCAAACGGTGGCGGTAGTCAAAACAAAATGCTTATTGAGTTCAAATTACATGTAATTCAATTACTTTTAAAGTATTAAAGAGGTGGTTTTCGCTGGCACCAATTTGAGAAATGACAAAATACATTAAAATATTTGTTCTGTTTTTAACTCTATCTGCTTGCGGACAAAATACGAATGGAATGAAAACACCTGAAAATGCAAATGAGAAATTTGCAGAATTTATCGCAAAGAAAAAGTTCATAGCTAAAAATCATTATGCTGGTATCGCTGACGAAAAAATGCGACCGATTTTTACAGAGAAAGTTAATCGTGCTGCTGCTGACTTTAAAAATGTAGCGGAATCTGAAAATCCGACTGAGAAAAAATATCAAGAGAAAATTAAAATTGGACTTTCAAGGTTTGCCGAGGTTTATATGGAATTGGACACTGAAGACCGAGAAAGAGTATGTACTTACTTTGAGGAATTAATGGACATTGTAGGTTTAGAAAGTTCAAATGGACAACTAAATAGATTTATGTATGGTTTTGACCCAAACGAAATGACAAATAAAAATTAAAAAACCTATGCACAGCTCCATATAAACACCTGATCATTCATCTTCGTTACCTCAAAGACTTTAGGTTGGATATCGCCCTGCTTCAACTAGTTTAAAATGCAAAGAGGTAGTTTTGAGCATTACTACCGTTTCAATACTTCAAAATGCTAAAAACATCAAACAAAAGAAGTTGTACCTTAGCCGTAACCTGAACGCGCAGCGCATTTCATGAACAACCTCTTCCATATTTTCAAAGTTGATGCCCAAGAAGCACAACGCATTGCTCAACTGCCTAATGCTCCGCATAATCACGATTTTGAGGAGTTATTGATCGGTATTGAAGGTCAACTGGAGCATTTTATAGATTTTGAAAATGTGACCATCAACGCACCTTTTGTAAGTTTTGTGACCAAAAATAAAACGCATCGCGTGCTCCCAAAAGCGGTTGACGGCAAGTGTAGTATATGGGGCATTCGCTTTAAAAGTGAGTTTATCCCCGAAACTGCATTTCAGTTGTATGCCTTGTATCACAATCACGCCAATCTTGAGGTAGCAAATGCGCATACGTTTAAACGCTTGATCACCCTCATCACTATGATATATGAAGAGTATCAACAAGAGTACATTGATTATGCATTGATCAGGCAGCTGCTAAGTGTTTTATTGACGATGATCGAACGGGAGCGCAAGCAAAGTGAACCGGAAACCGCTTCTCAAAAAAACCAACAGATCGCCTTTGGTAACTTTCTACAAATCTTAGAAAAACACTACAAACAACCCCACGGCGTTGAATTTTATGCCGAAAAACTCTTTATGTCCTCCCGCAACCTCAATCTCATTTGCCACGCTATATTAGAACAAAGTGTCTCTGAGATCATTGAGACCCGAAAGCTCACCGAGGCTAAAAACCTTTTGATCACAACCGATCAAACTATCTCTGAGATCGCCTACCAGTTGGGCTATAAGGAAGGCTCCTACTTCTCCAAAGTCTTTAAGAAAAAGTCGGGACAGTCTCCCGGGGAATTCCGCGAGGAGATGAGAAACACGCTTATTTCCTAAAATTACCCAACAGCTTCCGAATAGTATAAAAGTCGGAGCACTATCGCTTCTCATCTTTGTAGTCGTAATTAAAAACACTATAAAAATGAAACGTTTAAACTTGATTGTCACAGCAATCTTTCTTTTTGGAGCATGGCTTTCAAATGCTCAGACACAACCCGAAATCTGGAAAAATGATCCGCCGCATTCACAGCTGTATTTTACGGTTACACACTTAGGATTTAACAAGATCAGCGGAACTTTTGATGATACTGTAATCGAAGTAACCGCTACTGAAGCAGATTTTAGCGATGCGCGTTTTGAAGTAACAGCACAGACCAATTCTATAAATACGTTAGTTGAAGCTCGAAACAACCACCTGAAAAGTGCCGACTTTTTTGATGTTGAAACCTATCCTACGTTGACCTTTACCAGCACCAACCTCAAGAAAAAAGGAAAAAATAAATACAAACTTACTGGTGATCTTACGATGCACGGGGTGACTAAACCGGTAACGCTAGATTTGGTTTACCAAGGTGAGACCGTAAACCCAATGAGTTCAAAACAAACCATTGCCTTTAAAGCGACAGGAACTTTAAAACGTTCAGATTACGCCATAGGCGGAAGTTTTCCTGAAGCGATCATTAGCGATGAAGTACACATAGAATTTAATGGCGAATTTGTGCAGTAAGCCGGGTTCATTTCTATATCACTTCTTTAATGTAAATCTATGAAAACACTACATAATCTAGTCGCTCTACTCGTATCAGGAATCTTCCTGGTAAGTTGTTCCGACACAAAGTCTGAAGCCTTAGAAGCTAAAATAGCCTCACTCGAGACCGAATTGCAAGCCTATAAAGCTGCTGAAAGTCTTACGCAAGAACGTCTTATAGCTTTTGATACCCTGGATTTTGAGTTTTATACCAATCAAAAGTGGGAGGGTTTTAGTCAAAGTCATACCGATGATATTGTGGTTTATAATGCCGACGGAAGCATTTCTAAAGGCTTATACTCTAACCATATCGACGATCTAAAACCTATGTTTGTTTTTGCTCCAGATACCAAAATAAAAACACATCCTGTAAAATTTGGTACCGGCGATTGGACCGCTGTGATCGGCGAGTTAGAAGGAACATTTACAGAACCCATGCCCATAGGTGCTGGTAAAAGCATTCCGCCTACCGGTAAAAAATTCAAACTCAAAATGGCCACGATTGGCCATTGGGACGGCACCAAAATGACCGAAGAATATTTGTTCTACGACAACTTATCCTTTATGAAGCAAATTGGCCTTGCAGAATAAGTCGGTTTCAATATCCTCAATATTATACCTCATAAAAGCGGACAGGCGAGTTGCCTGTCTGCTTTTATTTTTCAGAAGCAGGAAACTACCTCAAAACGATCATCAGATGCTTCGGTATAGGCAAAGCCATAGAAAATACTATCTTTAGTACTGTAAATGAATTCCATACGAGCGTTTTACCTCGTAAAGACGTGCACTACGCCTATGATCACTATCTTTAGAAAAATCAGACAACAACTCGTATCTCAAAATAAATTCAGCAGGTATTTGATCTATGCGATCGGCGAAATCATACTCGTGGTTATTGGCATCCTGATCGCCTTGAAAATAGATAACTGGAACGAACGCATCCAACAGGATAAAGAAGAACTGAAAATCCTGAAGAGCTTACACAAGGCGATCACCATTAATATTGACGAATTCCATACGACCTTTGATGCGCAGATCAACAGAAACGGAAGCCTGCAACAAGCCATCTTTACCGAAATTTCAAACCTGCCGCTTCCGCATCTTGATTCGTTGATCACTACCAATGTTAAAAACCACACCTTCGATCCTTCGACTGGTATTTACAATGCGATGATCAATTCGGGTAAGATCCAGTTGATCTCTAACGATTCGCTCAAAAACAAACTCTCCAAACTTGATGACCGGGTAAAAGACTATCAGGAAAGTGAAGATGAGATCACCGCCTATACCAAAGCGCATTTGGAGACGTATTTTATAGACCACTACACCATCGATCCCGAAGTTTTAGCCCGGCTTAGAGCACGCACGGAAGAAGAGAAAAAGGCCGACAGCCTTGCTTACGTTCAGGTTTTCAGTGCTCAGGAAGTCAAGAATATGTACATCTTATTGCTGAATAAAATGAGCGAAGTCATCACCAAAGGAGAAGATCTGGAAGCTGAGTATACAAGTTTAGCCCAAGCCTTAAAAAAAGAAATAGCATTGAAGGATTGATGAAAACTTTGGCTTTCTGGTGATTCTTTCAAATGACAAAATTGAAGGTTTTGCTAAAAAATAATTCCGAACGATTTTCAACAAGCAATAAGGCTATAAATTATTCGGCATCAAATCGTTTCGTTTAATTGCTCTTACTACAGTATTTTCATTCTAAGATCGTGGCACGATTTTTTCGCTCTGAATTACAATCAAAAAACGAAAAAAACCAGTTAGATGTTTAAAAAACTACACCTTAGCCTTCTCCTTTTTAGTCTTACCCTACTTGTCGCCTCTTGTGAACGCGATGATGAGATGCTTCAGCAACCTGATTTCAGTATCAAGCCGTCGCTTAATTTTAAAATTGAAAGCAGCTACGCCAACGGCTGGATCAAAAATGCCCGCTATCAAAGTCTAGACGCTACTCCTACTGAAGTTTTTGAATATTACGAGAACGGGTACATCAAATCGGCTCAGGTGTTCGCCAGCTATCCCAATCAACATATGTATATGGAAGTTAGCCGTAGTGAAGACAATTTGCCCTTGTGGTCAAAATACTACCGCCCTGATGGTTCGTTATGGTTTAAAACCGAATATGAAGACGGACTGCCCAAACAAAAAACCATCATAGATGCTTCGGCCACTACTGTTTATGAATACGCGAACGGCGAACTTCAGCAGATCACACGCACTGACGAAGTGGCAAACAGCAGTAGTACAACGACGTTCGATAGGGAAGCCAACACAAGACAGCTTAAGGTTGTTCAAAATGACGAAATTGTTCTGGATCAAGAGTACCCCTACCACGAGGCTATGGGAGCCGGGATAGATACCAAAACACATACGCCGCTGGGAAATCCTTTTAGTGGTGCAGAGACCTCGTATCTGCCGCTTAATCAAAGTTTTTCACAAAGTGTCACTTGGGAGCGTGATGCAGACCCGATAAGTATGATGTTTCCGTATCGCTTGTTTGATGCGTTTTACAATCCAGGCAACTATTTTGCAACACAGTTTAGCGTTGCTACCCAATTGTATCAGTCGGTTATCGAGCAATATCCAGTTACCGAAAATGGAGTCCTGCTTGGTGGTGGTAAATATGAAGCGGGTATCGATAGATTAGCAAATTCTTTTGAGATTCGCGATTCTCTGGCTCAAGTTCGTGACAACGATCCTGAACGTTACAAGCTTCAATACGGAAATGAGTATCTGCATAAAATAGGCTACGGAATGTATTTCTTTATTATTGGTGCCCTGCGCAACCTACCTACAGACGAGGCTGCCCAACGTGCGATCAAAGCAGCAGCACAGAAAAAACTCAACAGTGTCACGCAAGAAGGCATTAGCCTCACTGCTGAAGAAGAAGAGCTCTTGGCAAAAGTGTGGTTTGAAGTGAAGTTTTTTTCTACACTTAAATCCCACACCAGTGGTGTTGTGATCGAGAGTGTAAACGATTATGAGCAAGCCTTGCAGGAGATCAATGATGCAGAACCTGCAGTCATCCAATTGGAGTATCGCAGCATAAACGATTTGTAAACGCAAAAGCCGATAGCTTTCTTGGTTACAACAAACTCCGTAATTAGCTGAAGCAAAAAGTAGTATCTTCAGTCATCTTAAATCTTTAAAGATGAATCTCAGGATACTTTTAATAAGCTTTTGCTTCAGCTTGCATGCAATAAGTCAAAGCCTGCCGCAAAAGGTAAAGGAAACCGACTTTAGCATTGGAAAAACCATAAGCATCCACTCTAGTGTTTTAAAAGAAGAACGGGTGCTTAACGTGTATCTTCCGCAGGATTATTCTGCTGATGGCTCAAAGACTTATCCGGTAATCTATTTACTCGACGGTTCTAAAGACGAAGACTTTATACATATAGCCGGGATCGTTCAGTTTGGTTCGTTCTCTTGGATCAATATGCTTCCGGAAACGATTGTCGTGGGCATCGCCAATGTAGACCGAAAACGAGATTTCACCTACCCTTCTCAAAATACCCTAGATCAAGAGGAATTTCCCACTTCGGGCAAATCGGCACATTTTATTCAATTTTAAGAGGAAGAATTACAGCCCTTTATTGCGGCCAATTTTAAAACTTCAAAAGAAAAAACGCTAATTGGTCAATCCTTAGGCGGACTTCTAGCCACAGAGATCCTCTTTAAGAAACCAGCGCTTTTTGATAAGTATATTATCGTGAGTCCGAGTTTATGGTGGGATGATGAGAAGCTTTTGAATGTGGCAACGCCTTCTTTTACTTCTTCAAAATCCATTTATATCGTCGGTGGTAAAGAAGGCGAAGTGATGGAACGTACGGCAAAAGCGCTGTACACCAAATTGAAGCAACAAAAAGATAAAAAGACCCACCTCTTCTATGAATTCCTCGCAGATAAAGATCACGGTGACGCTTTGCATATTGCGGTATATCACGCTTTTGAAAAGATCTTTGAACTTAAAAAAGAGAATTAGTTGAGTTGAATAAAAGCACCAACACCAAACAAATATCCCCATTTCGCTTAAAACCCTATATTTGAGATAGCTATACAGATTCATCAAACTAAGGAAACCGTACCGTTGATATGAAGTTTTTCAGAAAGATCAGACTGAATTTACTTGCTAAGCAAAAGTTTTCAAAATACCTCATCTATGCACTTGGTGAGATCGTTCTGGTGGTGATCGGGATTTTGATCGCTCTGGCTATTGACAACAGCAATCAAAACCGGATCAACAACGACAATGAACAAACCTACCTCCTGGGTTTAGAGCAAGAATTTAAAATGAGTAAGGCTAAATTAACCGAATTGATCGCGGTAAATCAAACCAACTATTTGGGCTCTAAACAAATACTCACCTATATCCTCAATACACAAAGCGCGCCTACAGAAGGTGAATTCTCTCGCTTATTGTACAATACGTTTTCTAAAGATATCAGGTTTAACCCTAATAATTCGCTCTTACAGGAAATGATCAATTCTGGCAATCTTAAAAACCTATCAGATCCTGAATTGCGAAAAAAGCTTACCAACTGGATTGCGACTCTAGAGGATATTTCAAGGCAAGAAAATGACCTCAGCGTTCAACGCGAGAAAGTATTGGATATGTTTAGAACCCATGATACCAGCTTACGTACTATTTTTGAGCAAACCGGCGTTAACGACATCCTTGAATTGCCAAAGAGCGCGACGAGCCTCAGCAACCTGCACTTATTAGAATCAACAACATTTGAAAATAACATTCTGATGTTTATGCTTACCAGTTACTCTACAGAACAGGCACATTACCTACCGTTGCTTGACGATCTGGATACGATTCTAAATGCTATTCAAAAGCGAATTAAAACTTAACATTACTTCAAACAGCTGATTTTTCATTTTGTATCTAACGTCAGTTATTATTAACGTTGGCATTCTCGCAAACTCCCTCAGAGTAAGCCTGTTTGCCGACAAAAGTAGGCCCATGAGGCATTGGTTGAAAACGACTTTTCGATTTCGAGGCATCCCGATAGTTATCGGGACGGAATATTAAATCCTTTGGCGGTGCCAATAAACTTCCAAATCCGGCAGGTCAGCTGAGCGGTTCTTGTTATATTCGGCGCCATACGTAAACTACCTCGTTCCAAGATCGTGAGGTAGGCGTTAGAAAAACATCAACTGCGAGGCACATTTCGGGATTTAAACCCTGTGTTGCCCATAAAACAAGCTAATGGCTAAAGAAGGATATGTGGTCGTGCAAGGCGCCCGCCAGAATAATCTCAAGAATGTTTCTGTTGAAATTCCGCGGGATGCACTCGTGGTGTTTACCGGTATTTCGGGCTCCGGAAAATCATCCTTAGCCTTTGGTACCCTATACGCTGAAGCACAACGCCGGTATTTAGAATCGGTTTCGCCCTACGCGCGCAGGTTATTCAACCAAATGCCCATTCCTGAAGTAGATGCTATTGATGGACTACCGCCGGCGGTAGCGTTACAGCAGCAGCGCAGCTCGGGTTCTACACGCTCTACAGTAGGTTCGGTGACTACGCTTTCTAACTTGCTGCGTATGTTATATTCCCGCGCAGGAAACTATCCGGAAGGTCAAGAACTTTTATATGCCGACGCCTTCTCAACCAACACGCCAGAAGGAGCCTGCCCGGAATGTCATGGTCTGGGAAAAGTGTATTCCGTAACCGAAAAAAGCCTCGTTACTGATGACAGCTTAACCATTAGAGAACGGGCCATTGCCGCCTGGCCCAAAGCCTGGCAAGGCAAAAACCTGAGGGACATTCTGGTCACTTTGGGGTATGATGTAGATATCCCGTGGAAGGAACTTCCGCAGGAAGAAAAAGACTGGATTCTTTTTACTGAAGAAACCCCTACCGTACCGGTTTTCCGTGATCGCAGTCCGCAGGAAGTGCAGCAAGCGCTAAAGAACAACGAGCAACCCAGCTATAAAGGCACTTACACCAGCGCAAAAAATTACATTCTACACACCTATGCCAATTCGCCCAGCGCATCGATGAAAAAGCGCGTGTCTGAATATATGGTGGGCAGCACCTGCCCGACGTGTAACGGTAAACGCCTGCGCCCCGAATCACTTTCAGTAACTTTTGCAGGTTATGATATTGCCGAGATCGCTCAGCTTCCGCTGAAACAATTGAATGCTATTTTTAAACCCTACAGCGAAGGTTCGGCTTCAGCATTAAAAAAACTGGCAAAAACCAATCAGGAAAAAGTTTTAGTCACTCAACGCATCGCCGAAGATTTTGTTAGTCGTATTGAAGTACTGCTCGATCTGGGGTTAGGCTATTTAGCACTCGACCGAAATACCCCAACGCTTTCTCCCGGAGAGCATCAACGCCTGCGACTTGCTACACAGGTACGAAGTAATTTATTTGGTGTCGTCTATGTTTTAGATGAACCTTCGGCAGGGTTGCATCCGGCAGATACGGCTGCTTTATTACGCACCTTAGCAATGCTGAAAAATGGCGGAAATTCGATTTTTGTGGTAGAACACGAACTCGATGTGGTACGCCAAGCCGACTGGATCGTTGATGTAGGTCCGGATGCCGGAGAAGGTGGCGGCAGGATTTTGTACAGTGGCCCACCGGAAGGTTTAAAAGACTGCGCTGCTTCAAAAACAAGAGCGCATTTGTTTAATGAAAATCCTTTTCAGCAAACTTCACGTAAAAAACCTCAACATTGGCTCAAACTTGAAGGTGTCACGCGCAACAACCTCAACCAGCTCGATGCAGCTTTTCCCATTGGGGCGCTGACCTCAGTTACCGGAGTTTCCGGTTCAGGGAAAAGTAGCTTGGTTAGTCAGGCGCTGGTGGAGTTAATGAAGATGCACTTAGGAAACCCGACTTCTGAAGAAAACGAGGAGTCGGAAGAACTCTTGCAACAGGAAACGGAACAGCCTCTTTCAGGAAGTATTGCCGCAGAAAGCGAGCATCTCAAACGTATGGTGCTCGTAAATCAAAAACCCATAGGTAGAACGCCGCGTTCTAATCTTGCGACGTACACCGGGCTTTTTGATACCGTACGCAAGCTTTTTGCTAAAACCGACCTGGCAAAATCGAGAAAATACAAAGCCGGACGCTTTTCGTTTAATGTTGGTAAAGGCCGTTGCCCCAATTGTGAAGGAGAAGGTGCGGTAATGGTAGAATTGTTGTTTTTACCCAGCGTCTATGCACCGTGCCCCGTATGTGATGGCACACGCTACAATGCCGAAACTTTAGAAGTTACCTATAACGATAAAAACATTGCTGAAGTACTGAACATGACCGTAACCGAGGCAACCGATTTCTTTAAGGCTGAAGCTCGGGTGCATCAACCGCTTCAATTGCTAGAAGATGTAGGTTTAGGCTATTTACGTTTGGGACAACCCGCTACCGAACTTTCAGGCGGAGAAGCACAACGTATCAAGTTGGCTAAAGAACTCCAACGTCAAAACAACGGTAAAACGTTGTACGTGCTTGACGAACCTACAACCGGACTTCACCCTACCGATGTTGAAAAATTGCAATTGCAACTCAATCATTTGGTTGAAGCAGGAAACACTGTTGTTCTTGTTGAGCACGATATGCAGGTGATCGCAGCAAGCGATTGGGTAATCGATATGGGACCCGGCGCAGGAGATGAAGGAGGTACTATTGTCATTGCCGGCACTCCCGAAGAAATTGCTGTAAGCAAGACAAGCAAGACAGCATCCTATCTGCAAGAGGTTTTAAGAGGATAATGCACTACGGTCTTTATATTTTCTAAGTATCTTTAGTTGAAGAATTTTAAATCCAACTAAAGACCGCTTTATGAAAGACATCAGCGTTGTTTTTTTACTCTTGGCTCTAATTGCTGAGATTATCGGAACCATAGGTGGTTTTGGATCTTCGGTGTTTTTTGTGCCTATTGGTAATTTTTACTTTGATTTTTATTCGGTGTTAGGGCTTACCGCAGTCTTTCACCTATCAAGCAATTTGAGTAAGATCTTTCTCTTTAAAAAAGGCGTAGATAAAAAACTGGTGCTTCGGTTGGGTATTCCTTCGGTACTCTTTGTGATCATTGGTGGCTACTTATCAAAGCTGCTTCAAGTACATTTTCTTGAAATTATTCTGGGTATTTTTCTCGTAGGTTTTAGTTTGCTCTTTCTGATCAAAAGTGAAATCGTTTTTAAACCCAGCGCGCGAAATGCAATAGTTGGTGGCTCACTCTCAGGATTTTCTGCCGGACTTCTAGGAACCGGAGGTGCCATACGCGGCTTGACCATGGCTGCTTTCAATCTGGAAAAAAGTGCTTTTATAGCGACCTCAGCCTTGATTGATTTTGCCATTGATTTCTCCCGAACTATTGTGTATTACAACAACGGCTACATTCACAAAGAAGAACTGAAGTATGTTCCGTTCCTGTTTGTAATCGGTTTGCTTGGCACGTGGATCGGAAAGAAAATACTGGTCTACATTCCGCAGAAAAACTTCAGAAAGCTTTCACTCTCTTTTATTTTGTTGATAGGAATTGTCACGATCGTGCAACTCTTTATTACCGACTAAATTTTAGTGTATAAATAAGGATTTCTGCCCGGGGTATCCTTTTTCAATTTGGGTAAGCGCTTAAAGAGTCCCGATGCCAACATCTTTTTCTGAAAGCGGCTTCGGTCTATATTTTCTTCCAAGATATGTTGATGCAATTGATGCAATTGCGGCATCGTAAACTTTTCCGGCAGGAGATTATAACTTAAATGCTCTAAGCCCACTTCTTCTTTTAAAGTTTGTCTTGCTTTGTGCAGAATGGCCTCGTGATCCATCGTGATCTTAGGCAATTTGTCAAACGCAAACCACCCAAATTCCTCATCAAAATCTTGAATAGCCGGCTGGGTTTCTTCGTAATTCACTAGTGAATAGTACGTGAGCGTTACAAAGCGTTTATTGATCCAATAGTCTGGATTCCACTTAACCTGACCTCTTTCAAAATGAGCTTTCCAAACATCGCCAAAGGCTCTAGAGCCGTCTCCAAAAACCGATAAAAACCGCAAATAAGGATCTGTGAGTCCGGTTCTGCTTCTCAACACGCGTTCAACAGCTGTATCTACACTTTCTTCCATTCCTATAAATCCGCCAGGAAGCATCCATTCATCAGCAATGCGCAACAATAAACACTTTAGTTTATCCTCGTGATATGCGATGATCACTAAGTCTGTAGAAAGGTGTGGGATGAAGTGCTTATGCCCTTCACTGAGAAATTGCTCGTAATTCATAATTCAAAAATAATAATTTGTGACTATTTGACACAATTATTATTTTTCTATATTTGTGGCGTATCGACACAAATAATCGTATTATGAAAAAAATTTTACGCATCACCTTAAAAGCGCTCGGCATACTTGTAGCTATCGCACTGATCGTCGGCGTGATAGGCTACCTTTATGTAAGCAACACCTTCTTAAGTTTTGAAGATGATTATGCCGAAAATAAAAACCTAAAAGAGCTTACCCTTGCCGATAACACCTTCATCGATCGCAATGGAAATGGCGCTTTAGACGTTTATGAAGACGATCGCAATCCTATCGAAATGCGCGTCGCAGATGTTTTAAAGCAAATGACTATTGAAGAAAAAATTCATTTACTCAAAGGTTCAGGGCTTGCTTCAGCAATGGGAATTCGTGATGACGGTATTCCCGGTGTTGTGGGTACGATAGTGGCTACACCCCGTTTGGGACTTCCCGAGGTTAATCTTTCAGACGGCCCTGCCGGACTGCGTATTGAACCCATACGTGAGGGGATTGACCGCACGTTTTATTGTACTGCATTCCCCATTGCAACCTTGCTCGCTTCTACCTGGAACACCGATCTAGTGACCGAAGTTGGCGATGCGATGGGTAATGAAGCTTTAGAATATGGAATTGATGTGATTCTAGGCCCGGGTGCCAACATACACCGTCATCCTTTTTGCGGGCGTAATTTTGAATATTATTCTGAAGATCCTGTGGTTACCGGAAAAATAGGAGCCGCTATGGTAAACGGTATCGAAGCCAATGGCGTGGGAACTTCGGTTAAGCACTTTGTTGCTAACAATCAGGAAACCAATCGTAATTATAACGACACACGCGTTTCTGACCGTGCGATGCGCGAGATCTACCTTAAAGGTTTTGAGATCATTGTAAAAGATGCCCAACCGTGGACGATTATGTCCTCGTACAATAAAGTGAACGGCACCTATACTTCAGAAAGTAAAGATTTACTCACCGATATTCTAAGAGACGAATGGGATTTTGAAGGACTTGTAATGTCTGACTGGTTTGGTGGAAACGATGCTGTAGCGATGGTTAATGCAGGAAATGATCTTTTAGAGCCGGGAACCAAAAAACAATGGGATGCGCTAGAAGAAGGCTATGAAGATGGAAGCATAACCGAAGAAGCTATCGACACAGCGGTATCTCGCATTTTAACCTTGGTTTTCAAATCTCAGAAAATGCAAGGCTATGCGTATAGCGAAAAACCAGACCTTAAAGCACATGCAGCGATCACGCGCAAATCGGCTTCAGAAGGTATGGTTTTGCTTAAAAATGAAGCCACTTTGCCCCTAGCCCAAAATTTGAATGTTGCCTTAATCGGGGTTACTTCTTATGATTTTATCGCCGGCGGTACCGGATCTGGAGATGTGAATGAAGCCTACACGGTTTCTCTGGAAGAAGGACTGCAAAACAATGGCTACACGATTAATAAAGTTGCCAAGAAAACTTATGAAGATCACAAAGCGGCTAATGAAGAAGCCTTTAAAAAGCCCGAAGGTATGAATGCCATGTTTTCGCCTTTCACCCCTCCTCAAATTGAATACACAGATGCATTGATGCAAGATATTGTAAACTCTAGCGACGTGGCTGTCGTGACCATTGGCCGTAATAGTGGTGAAGGTGGTGATCGTGTTGTTAAAGACGACTGGTTACTTTCACAGCTTGAACAAGAAATGCTCAACAAAACAACCGAAGCCTTTCACAAAGCGGGTAAAAAAGTTGTAGTGGTGCTCAACATTGGCGGTGTTATTGAAACGGCTTCTTGGAAAGCACAACCAGATGCTATTCTTCTTGCTTGGCAAGGTGGTCAGGAAGGCGGGAATGCTGTAGCTGACATTCTAGACGGAAAAGTGAATCCTAGTGGAAAACTTACGATGACTTTTCCTGTAAATATTGAAGATCACGCGAGTCACGCCAACTTTCCATTAGATGGAAAACCGATGCAAATGACCGATATGCTTTGGGGAAAAGCTGAAAAACCAGAGGATGAGCAAGAAAAAGATGTAGATTTTACTACGTATGAAGAAGGAATTTATGTTGGCTACAGACACTTTGATACCCAAAAGCTTGACGTTTCTTACCCGTTCGGTTTTGGGTTGTCTTATACTGATTTCGCAGTAAGCGAGGTCACCTCAAGCCTTGAAAATAATGTGATCAACGTTACTGCGACAATTCAAAATATAGGAGCCAATGCCGGTAAAGAAGTGGTTCAAGTGTATGTCGCAAAACCTGAAACTGCTATAGACCGCGCAGCTCAAGAATTAAAAGCTTTTGCTAAAACTTCACTTTTAGCACCGGAAGCTTCAGAAACCCTCACCCTTCAAATTCCGGTTAACGAATTAAGCTATTGGAATGAAAACACAAACAACTGGAGTTTAGAATCCGGAACGTATAGAATTAAAGTAGGAACCTCAAGCAGAAATATCGCACAAGAAGTGGAAATCACGCTAGAGTAATCCTGCTGAATTTTGATTGATGTTAATTGTAAAAGTCCTGATTCCTGTGATCAGGGCTTTTTTTATTCCTCTTCTTTCAACTTCTTAAGCGATCGATTTAAACTGCGGACAGAAATTCCCAGATAGGCAGAAAGGTCTGCTTTTGATATCTCGATATTTTCAGTCTCTTGGAGTTTTAGAATGCGTTGAAGTCCGTTTTCAGAAGTATATAATTTCTGAAAAGAAGCTTTTTTACTGGTATTGGTAATACGTTCTGCATAGGCATTTATGATGAGGCGATTCAGCTTAAGATCTGTATTCAGCAAGTTTAGAAAACAAGTTTTAGTGAGTTTATAAGCTTCTACTTTGTTTAATGCCTGCACCGAACATAACCGCGGTTCGTCGCGTATCAATTCTAATTCTCCTAAAATTTCACCTGTACTTAAAAATGCCAGAATATATTCTTTCCCGTTTTCTTCCACCAGACTTATTTTACAAAGACCGCTTTTCAGAATAAAAACATGTTGCGCAGCAGATCCTTGATGCATCAGCATCTCTTTCGCATTAAATTCTACCAGCGATACTCCAGCTGTGTCCTGCGTATAGAGCTCTTCTACAAAATTCAGAAAATTAGAAGCTTCTTGAAACATAGTTTAGTTGGGACACATGTCCTTGTTTAAGGTTTATTGCCTTTTGAAATTTGCACAAACAAAATTAAGCATGATAGAAGAAATAGCCCTAGAAACCTATACCCGAAAAGAACAATTTAATTTTTTTAAAGATTTTGAAGAACCCTTTTTTGGGATAACAACCACAGTAGATCTCACCAGAGCTTACGCTTACTGCAAAGCCAACGCATTACCCATTTTCGCCTATTATCTGCACGCGGCGAATACCGCCGTAAACGCGATCCCCAATTTTAGGCAGCGCATTCATAAAGGTAAAATTATAGCTTATGAGCGTATTGATGTTTCTACTACTATAGCGCGACCAGATCATACCTTTGGCTTCTCGATGATCAAACATGAAGCTGATTTTAATCTTTTTAAAACCCATTTTTCTGCTGAAAAAGAACGCGTTCAAAGCACAACCCAACTGATGCCTCATGGCATGACAGATCAAGTAGTTCACTATTCTGCGTTGCCGTGGTTTAATTTTAGTGCAGTTTCTCACGCACGCAAGTTTTCAATTAACGACAGTTGCCCTAAGATCACATTTGGTAAAATTCAGCAAGACGCGGGACAGGTGACTTTGCCGGTTTCTGTTCACGCACATCACGCCTTAGTAGACGGTTACCACGTTGGACTTTTGATGGAAGCGATGCAAAAGGCACTTGACCGCCAGTAATTTGCAATTGAATTTTTCACTAGCTTTAGGAGGTTAATCTTAAACTTATGAATACAACTGAAGCTAAAAACGTCGACGAATATATCGCAGAATTTCCTGAGGAGGTTCAAGAAAAAATGAAGTTGATGCGTAGCCTTATCCAGCAGGTTGCTCCAGAAGCGGCCGAAAGTATTGCTTATCATATGCCGGCTTACAAATTGAATAAGAAGCCAATGGTTTATTTTGGCGGATTTGCAAATCACTTAGGGTTCTATGCAACTCCGGTGACTCACGAGCATTTTAAGGATCAATTATCAGATTATAAAAAGGGAAAAGGATCGGTACAGTTTCCGCATAGCGAACCGCTTCCAGAACAGCTCATCAAAGAAATGATTCAGTTCAAAGTAAATGACCTATCAAAGGCTTCAAATAGCTCACTATAAGCGTCGAAGCATTAAATCCTGATCAATAAGCAAATCAACGTTCTAAAATCGCTGCGACACGCTGCACATCTTTCACCTCAAAAAAGCGCACCACCTTTGCGACCACTTGTAAAAGCTTACTCTTTGGGTTTACAATCTTTACGGCTAAAGCTGCGATTACCTGATCACGGTCAGCGATTGCTTCTTCTTTTTTAACGGCTGCGGCATATTCATTGGCAAATAGCCAAGCCCCGTCCCTAGCTATATTAATGCTAAAAGAGACCAACTTATCTTCCTTTCCTTTACCTACCAATTCTAGTAATTTAAACAGCGGCGACACTTTGCCTATGGCAGCTTTTACATCGGCAACCATCGCAGCTAGTACTTCGTTGATCTTATTAAAATCTCGTTCAAAATCAGCCAAACCATGAGCCCCGGTAGTTTCAGCAGCTGCAATCCCTAAATCGAGATTGATGTGCGCATTTATGCCCAAAAGCAGGTGTTGCATCACTAGCGCTTCAGAAACTTTAAAGGCGTTGAGCCAACTTTCAGTAGGAGGATTTCCTGCTTTGTAGTGTTGATAGGCTTCGATATAGCGATTGGCAAAAATGACATCTAATTTTTCCATCCGCGCGTTATCGTCAAATTCTTCAGCTTCAATTCCGGCCTTAATGCGCTTAGTTACCCGATTATAAAGAATTGGAAAAAATGCCATAGCGCTGTTGTTTTGTTTTTCGGTAAGGATAATAGCGTCCAGTTGCTCAATGACCTGATCGATGGTTTGTGCTTTCATTTGAAGAAGATTAAAAGGAAATTAAGCTTAATGCAGTTTCTTAATAGTTATGTGACTTTAAATTTCGAAAATATTTACAAACATCACAGCATCAAATAATTAGTTTCTTAGTTTAAGTAAAACTTTGGTTTGAGCCCGAAATAAAATAACTTAGAGTGCTTAAACCTTCTCCTTATGAACATCGCTTTCTTCAGTACAAAAAAATACGATCAGGATTTCTTTGACAGTACAAATACTGATTTCAACCATCAACTCACCTTTTTTGAGACTGGATTAAATGAGCATACTGCTTCGCTAACCAAGGATTTTAATGCTGTTTGTGTTTTTGTGAATGACGACCTCAACGCAGCCACTATAGACCTATTAGCTAAAAATGGTATTCAACTCATCGCTTTACGCTGCGCCGGTTTTAACAATGTAGATTTGAAAGCAGCAGCAGAAAAGAATATCAAAGTGGTACGTGTGCCTGCATATTCGCCACAGGCAGTCGCCGAGCACGCGGTTGCTTTGATTCTCACACTCAATCGAAAAACGCATAAAGCGTATAATCGGGTGCGTGAAAATAATTTTTCTTTAGAAAAACTTACCGGATTTAACCTCTACGGAAAAACCGTTGGGGTCATTGGTACAGGGATCATCGGGCAATGTTTTGCCAAAATTATGCTAGGTTTTGGATGTAAGGTCTTGGCTTATGACATTAAACCGAATGAGGAATTGAAAAGTTCTGGTGTTGAATATGTTGAACTTGAAAAGCTATTAAAAGCGTCAGATATCATCTCGCTGCATTGTCCGCTTAACGAACATACACATCATCTTATAGATGGCAACGCCTTTGAAAAAATGAAAGACGGAGCGATGCTCATCAATACCGGCCGTGGGGCTTTAATTGATACTTCGGCAGTGGTTGAAGCCTTAAAAAGTGAAAAGCTAGGCTATCTGGGCATCGATGTCTACGAGCAAGAATCAGGCTTATTTTTTAATGATCTTTCTGAAACGGTCAATAAAGACGATGATTTTTTAAGATTAATGTCCTTTCCTAATGTGCTCATTACCGGCCACCAGGGCTTTTTTACTAAAGAAGCCTTAGAGCAAATTGCGCAGGTAACACTTCAAAACCTTACTGATTTCGAAAACGGAGCTGCCTTAGAAAACGAGGTTAAAGCTTAATTAATTGCTTTTTCTAAAGCCTCGATGCGTTTTAGAAGCGCATCGTATTTGGCGTCTTGTGCTTCAACCTGTTTCTTTAAGTTTTGGATTTCCTTATCTTTTTCTGTCAATTCTTGAATTGCTTTGATCATTGGTGCGATCAAATCAGTATAACGCACCGATAAGTAATGTTCTTCAGACCCATCCTCTGATATAAGCCCGGCACCATCATAACCAGTATCAGCTAAAACCTGCTGAAGCTCCTGTGCGATAACACCCCATTCTTTTGTATTATCTGCATTGCTTTTACGCACATACTCTACCGGTCTGATTTGATTTATAAAATCTAAACCTAACGGAAGAGTTGCTATCTCTTCTTTGTAACGCCTATCTGAAGTAGTCGATAATGCCACTTGAGCTTCTACGACTGTTATGGCGGTATTTCCTAAGCGTATTTTATTACTGACGCCAATTCTAACTCCAGAACCTATTGCAATCGCATTGGTCAATCCTGTAACTGTTGCGTCGGCATCATAGCCAATAATAACATTATTGCTCCCAGTTGCATTAGTATTAAATGCCCACCTTCCTAAAGCTATGTTGTTACTTCCTGAAGTATTCTCATCTAGTGCATCATGGCCTAAGGCAATATTTTCTGAGCCACTTGTATTATTGTAGAGTGTAGAATAGCCAATTGCAGTGTTATACGTCCCGGTATTGGTGAGGCGCATAGTATTAAAACCAATTCCCACATTGCCATCTGCTTTTGAGTTCCTCAACGCTTCATAGCCCAAAGCTGTGTTGCGATGTCCTCCTTGACTGTCGTACATGGCAGCAAAACCAATTGCTGTATTATAACTACCGGTTGTATTATTATTTAATGCTTCAGAACCTATGCCTGTGTTTTTTTCGCCAGTTGTATTAGCGATCATAGCGTTTTTACCCACGGCGGTGTTTTGGATTGAAGTGGTATTTGAAGCCAAGGCATTTTTACCAACTGCTGTATTTTGGCCTCCTGTCGTATTCACGCGCATTGCTTCTCTCCCGATGGCTACATTTTCATAACCCGTGGTATTAAAAAGCATCACATCTTTCCCTATGGCAACATTCTCATTTCCGGTTGTGGTATTAAGCATCGCATCTTTTCCTAATGCAGTATTAGAATTTCCGGTGGTTGTATTTCTTAATGCACGAAAGCCCAAAGCTGTATTATCATTGTTTGTACCGTTGTGTAATGCCTCATACCCTACAGCTGTATTTTGATTTCCTGTAACAGAAGTATAAAGGGCTCTATAACCTACAGCAGTACTGTTTGAATTGGTTGCATTTAATAAGGCTTGTGTACCCAGAGCAACATTATTGTTACTTGTGTTCACATTTCCGGCTTGATAGCCATAAAAGGTTTGTGTCTTTGAGATTCTACCTGCCTTAGTATTATGTATTCTAAAATTTAAAGGAACATCATCTGTAGTTCCTAAAAAATTAGTACCGTCTATCGTTGTGGTATTTCCGGTTAAAGACCAGCCTGTTTGCCCCGTAGTTAAACCAATCCATTTGGTTTGCGGGTTACTCCAGTAATAAAACCCAATAGGATTACTTCCGGAAGCTGTTGCTAAAAAAACAAGCATACCATTTTGGTCGGCACCCGGATTAGTAGCAGGAAAATCTGAAAGTCTTGGGATCAACAAACCATCTGTATTGGTTGGTGCGCTTATGCTGGTAGCAGAAATGTCTAACTGTGATTTTGGAGAGGTTGTCCCGATGCCGACTTGAGCAACGAGGGAAGACACACTCAAAAATAGTGTGTAAATGAGTAATTTTTGTTTCATGGTGATCTGGGGTTTAACCAAGTAAAACTAATCTTATAATCAATAAACTATCTTGATTTTTATCAAAAAACTAAAAGGTTTTACTTAGGCTGATAATTTAATAAGAACAATCAATATGTACAAGTTAAAAAAGCCTAAAATATGAAACTAAAAAAGGCAATCCGATACGGACTGCCTTTACTTAATTCAATAGAAACTGTTGTTTTATTTTACATCGTAGCGATCTAAATTCATCACCTTAACCCACGTCTTCACAAAGTGTTTTACAAAACGCTCTCCTGAATCTTCAAGCGCATAGGCTTCTGCAAGGGCTCTTAATTCTGAATTTGAACCAAAGATTAAATCGACACGTGTACCCGTCCATTTTTTCTCACCGGTATTGCGGTCACTTCCTTCAAAGAGTTCATCTTCTTCAGAAACTGCTTTCCAGGTGGTATTCATATCCAATAGATTTACAAAGAAATCATTGGTCAAAGTTTCAGGTTTATCTGTGAATACTCCATAATCTGAACCATCAAAATTGGTATTCAATACGCGTAAACCTCCAACTAAGACCGTCATTTCAGGTGGTGTCAATGTTAATAATTGCGCACGGTCTACGAGAAATTCTTCTGCTTTAATTTCAAAACGGTCTTTCATATAATTTCTGAATCCATCAGCAACTGGCTCTAATGCGTCAAATGCCGAAGCATCGGTTTGCTCCTCAAGCGCATCTGCTCGTCCCGGCGTAAAAGGTACGCTGATATCGTGACCGGCATTTTTTGCTGCCTTTTCTACTGCGGCACTACCTGCTAAGACAATAAGGTCTGCAATTGACACTTTTTTGTTTCCGCTTTGCGAATCATTGAAAGATTTTTGAATTCCTTCTAGGGTTTTTAAAACGGCGTCTAATTGCTCAGGATTGTTCACATCCCAAGTGCGCTGTGGTGCAAAACGTATACGCGCTCCGTTAGCTCCTCCACGCTTGTCAGATCCTCTAAAGGTAGAAGCAGAAGCCCAAGCTACAGAAACCAACTCTGAAACTGAATGGCCTGATTCTAATATATTCTTTTTAAGATGCGCTATATCTGCATCTGAAACCAACTCGTGATCTACTGCCGGAATAGGATCTTGCCAGATCAATTCTTCCTGAGGAACTTCGGCTCCTAAATAACGCTCTTTTGGTCCCATATCACGATGCGTTAATTTGAACCAAGCGCGTGAATATGCATCAGCAAATTCCTCTGGATTCTCCATGAAGTGTCTGGAGATTTTCTCATACTCAGGATCAAAACGCAGTGATAAATCTGTGGTTAACATAAATGGAGCGTGCTTCACATCTGCTCTGTGTGCATCAGGTACGGTACCTGCTCCGGCATCATTCTTAGGTTTCCATTGGTGTGCTCCTGCGGGGCTTTTTGTCAATTCCCACTCGTAACCAAATAGATTCTCAAAATATTTATTACTCCATTGTGTAGGTGTATCGGTCCAGGCACCTTCTAATCCACTGGTGATGGTATCTGCTCCTTTACCAGAACCAAAGTTGTTCTTCCAACCGGTTCCCATAGCTTCCATTCCTGCGGCTGCAGGTTCTGCTTCAACATATTCATCAGGATCTGCTGCACCATGGGTTTTTCCGAAGGTATGCCCACCTGCAATTAGCGCAACTGTTTCATAATCGTTCATCGCCATTCGGCCGAAAGTCTCACGTATAAAGTGTGCCGACTCTACCGGGTCTGGATTGGCATTGTGTCCTTCAGGGTTTACATAGATCAGTCCCATGTGAGCCGCACCAAGGGCTTTCTCTAGTTCGCCGCCTTCATAGCGCTCTTTATTTCCTAACCATTCGGTTTCAGCTCCCCAATAAACTTCTTCGGGTTCCCAAACATCTTCACGTCCTCCTGCAAAACCAAACATCTTTAATCCCATAGACTCGTGGGCGCAGTTTCCGGCAAGAATCAATAGATCGGCCCAAGAAAGTTTATTTCCATATTTCTTTTTAATTGGCCATAACAACAAACGTGCTTTATCTAAGTTGGCATTATCTGGCCAGCTGTTTAAAGGTGCAAAACGCTGCTGCCCGCTACCGGCTCCTCCTCTACCATCGTGAATACGATAGGTTCCTGCCGCGTGCCAGGCCATACGAATAAAAAACGGACCGTAGTGCCCATAATCTGCAGGCCACCAATCTTGGCTATTGGTCATCAAATCGTATAAATCTTGCTTTACCGCTGCAAGATCAAGGCTTTTAAATGCTTCAGCATAATCAAAATCTTCATCCATTGGATCAACCAAAGAAGAGTTCTGCTTTAAAATACTTAGGTTAAGCTGATTGGGCCACCAATCTCTGTTTGTAGTGCCCTGCCCGGTGACGTGATTCATTTCACCACTTAAAAATGGACATTTAGCTGATTCGTTTACGTCCCAAACTTTGCCGTCTGTTCCGTGATCGTTTCCGTTTTTATTTTCCATAAGTCTACTAGATTTTAAAGATTTCTGTGATGTAAAGAACTTCAATATTGAGAAGTTATTTTGATAGCTTTGATTTATAGTTTTTATAAATCAATAACCAAAACCTATATACAACGATTGAAATCCTTTATTCATCCTTGAATTTACTTATTTTAGAGGAAACAGAACACGAACTTCGATTGAAAAAATAGTTAGCTCAACGCTATTAATTCGTTATTAAAATCTTTATTGTGAAGTCTAAAGTTCTTTTTGGAATAAGTCTCCATTTTGGTCTTGCTAGTTGACTCCTTTTATGAAAGATGAAATAAGCCCAAGCCTAGGGGATCCCAAACGCTATTAAAAGATTACTTCTTATTTTAAGGCAATAGTGTACCCAAAAGCCAACGGATTTACCGTAATTTTAGGTCACCAATAAGACGAGGATGCATCCCAACGAACAGATCATTACCAATTTCTACAAAGCTTTTCAAAACCACGATCCACAGGCGATGACCTCCTGCTACGCAAAAAACATCATCTTTGAAGATCCTGCTTTTGGAAAAATTCAAGGGAAACGGGCTTTTGCAATGTGGTATATGTTGATCGAGCGCGGTGGTGATGCGCTGCATATTGAATTTAGCGAGGTGCAAGCCAATGACTACAATGGGAGCGCAAAATGGACCGCAACCTATACCTATGGGCCACAAAAACGAAAAGTGATCAATCATGTCGTTGGAACCTTTAGCTTTCAAAATGGGAAGATCGTACAGCATACCGATCATTTTGATCTTTGGCGCTGGTCTAGACAAGCGCTAGGCTTTAAAGGATTTCTTTTAGGCTGGACCAAATTTATGAAACTTAAAATTCAGCAGACTACCAGCAGAGCGCTCTCGAGCTATTTACATAAAATGAAGTCTTTTGAAGTCGAATTTTAGCCCTTAGCTACTTTTGCTTGAAAAGCTCCTGGAGAGATCTTGTTCATACGTTTGAATACACGATTAAAATACGATCTACTCTCAAAACCACATTCTAGATAAATATTCTTGATTTTTCGGTTAGGGTCTTGGAGTAAGCTTACCGCAAGTTTAATACGCTCTGTATTTATAAAGTCAACAGGAGAAAGGCCTAATTCATTCTTAAAGACACGGTAGAAATTAGATTCACTCATACAAGCTTTTCTGCTTAGTAACTCTACAGAAAGAGACTCGTGCAAATGATCACGTATGTATTGAATTATATAAGCCAGTCTATTATCGCTGCTAAGCTTAAGCGCTTTATCGGTATAGATTTTTCGATTATTGGTTTGCAGAATACGCACGATCAATTCTTGCAACATATTATCTACAAAGAAATCTTTTGAAGGGTGATTTTCAGTAAAAAGAAAGAGCAAGCGTTGCAAGATCTGAAAGATTCCGGCATCGTTAGTAAAATGAAAATTATAATCCATCAGGCTCCACTCTTGCCCATCTGCTTTGCCAATATTTTCATTCATCAAGGTCACCACATTTTTGATTTTATCTTCTGCAATGGCCATTGCCAGGCACCGCGTGGGGTTGCTGTGTTGCGCTTCAGGAAAATCGATACACATCACTTCGTCTGCAGGAAGAATAAGTGATTCTCCGGGTAAAAAATCAAAGCTGTTGTGATCACGCAAGTGCATTATTTTCTTTCCGTGAAGCATACTTGCCAGTACCGGCTTGTCAAATTGTAGCAAAACACGTTCTGCCTGTTGATGGGTTTCAAATACATGCATTGCCGCATTATTTAAGGTATATGAGGTTTGATTCTCAACAAGATTTTCAAGCTTTCTGTTTTCGAAAAAAGAATCGGGCAATTGCATAATGAAAATTATATTATCCTTAAAGTAAGATTGATTAAGTATTAAATATACAATATTATATAGCTAAAATTAACACATTTATAATTTTTGAGAGAATTGTACACTTTTTTGATAGAATTGGTCAACCCAGCTGTGTATGTGTTGATTAACTTTAGACAACCTAAAATGCATAGCGCATTTCCTAGATTCTAATTCAACCGAAAATTAACGTGTAACAATTTAAAGACAATTCTTATGAGTGATGTAAAAACTGCTTCCGCAAACGTTATAGAGAAGCCTAAATTTAAAGATCAGTACGAAAACTTTATTGGAGGAAAATGGACTTCCCCGGTAAAAGGACAATATTTTGACAATGTATCTCCTGTTGACGGGGCCAACTTTACAAAAATACCGCGTTCAACATCTGAGGATATCGAAAAAGCCATTGATGCTGCTTGGGAGGCTGCTCCTGAGTGGAACAATTCTGCAGCAGCTTACCGCAGTAATCTATTATTAAAAATTGCGGATGTGATGGAGCAAAATCTCGAGGCGCTTGCGCGTGCCGAAACCTGGGACAATGGTAAAGCGATACGGGAGACGATGGCGGCAGATTTACCGCTTGCAGTTGACCACTTTAGATATTTTGCCGGTGTGATTAGAGCCGAAGAAGGTTCGGTAAGCGAACTAGACAGCAATACCGTCTGCTTGAATGTCACAGAACCACTTGGGGTCGTCGGGCAAATTATCCCGTGGAATTTCCCATTACTTATGGCAACCTGGAAACTCGCTCCTGCGCTTGCTGCCGGAAACTGCGTAGTGCTCAAACCTGCTGAACAAACGCCTGTTGGAATCTTAATTCTTATGGAATTGATCGAAGATATTCTACCGGCCGGAGTGCTCAATATCGTAAACGGTTTTGGAGCCGAAGCCGGAAAACCTCTTGCTTCTAGCCCACGTATCAACAAAATTGCGTTTACTGGTGAGACCACAACCGGTCAATTAATTATGCAATATGCTTCAAAAAATATTACGCCGGTTACTCTTGAACTTGGAGGGAAATCTCCAAATGTATTTTTTGAAAGTGTAATGGATGCTGATGATGACTTCTTTGATAAATGTCTTGAAGGTGCAACGCTATTTGCTTTGAATCAAGGTGAAGTATGTACCTGTCCTTCTCGTTTACTGGTGCAGGAAAGTATTTTTGATGCTTTCGTAGAACGCGTGGTAGAGCGTACCAAAGCCATAAAATTAGGACATCCTTTGAGTCCGGATACGATGATGGGTGCACAAGCTTCTAATGATCAATATGAGAAAATCTTAAACTACATCAACATTGGTAAAGACGAAGGTGCCGAAGTACTTTGTGGTGGTGGCGCTGCTTACAATGAAGGTCTTGAAGGTGGATATTACATTCAGCCTACGATCTTAAAAGGAAATAACAAAATGCGCGTATTTCAGGAAGAAATTTTTGGCCCTGTACTTTGTGTAACTTCATTTAAAGATGAAGCAGATGCTATTGAAATTGCAAATGACACCTTGTACGGACTAGGTGCCGGAGTTTGGACAAGAGATACACACCAGGCGTATCAAATTTCAAGAGCGATTAAAGCAGGTCGTGTTTGGGTAAATAACTACCACAATTATCCTGCACACGCTCCATTTGGCGGATATAAAAAATCTGGTATTGGTCGTGAAAACCATAAAATGATGTTGGCACATTATCGTCACACCAAAAACATGCTGATCTCTTACGACAAAAAAGCAATGGGCTTTTTCTAAAAATCAAATCATGACACCACGTGTAGAAGCAACAGATGCTGCAAAGGAAATTATAGATCAATTAAGGGAAGAACATGGTGAACTTATGTTTCACCAGAGCGGGGGCTGCTGTGATGGCTCGTCCCCTATGTGTTTCCCAAAAGGCGATCTTATGATCAATGAGACCGATGTGTATCTGGGAACCATACACGGCTGCGAGTTTTTTATGTCTAAAGATCAATTTGAATATTGGAAGCATACACAACTCACGGTTGATATAACCTCGGGAAGAGGCTCGAGTTTCTCACTAGAAATTCCGCTTGGGATTCGGTTTGTTATTAAGTCTAGGATGTACACCAAAGAAGAAGCAAAAACCCTCAGCCCAACACGCAGTGGAGAACAATAGTTGTCACGAACTCTACTACATTAAAAAGCCTCCTTTTCAGGAGGCTTTTACTTTTTTATATCAACTTATGCGTAACCCATTAGGAACGGGTAAATCTGGATTGAGTAGCGTGACTTCTTCTCCGTCTACTGCGCCCAGCAACAGGCACTCGCTCATAAAGTTGGCAATCTGCTTTTTAGGAAAATTCACTACCGCGATCACTTGTTTCCCTACTAGTTCTTGCCGCTCATACTTTTTGGTTATTTGTGCCGAGGTTTTTCTAACTCCGAGTTCTTCGCCAAAATCTATATGTAATTGAAAAGCGGGTTTTCTAGCTTCAGGAAAATCGCTTACGCTTATAATGGTCCCCACACGCATATCTACGCGCTCAAATTCAGACCATTTCAGGTCGTTATTCATTATGCTCAATCTTCAGTTTTTGAATCATTTCCTGAGAAATTTGTCCGCTATATGCGCCATACGCATCCACTAAGAGACCTTTCTCACCACTGTCGGTATTGATCACATAAAGCACACTGTTGTCGCCGGGGTTGGTCATTCCTTCAAACCTAAACGCTTCTTCTACTTCGATCTGTCCTGCTTTCCAGGTTTTCTTATGCGCTTTAGATTCTATCCCTTCGTCTACCAGATTAAAATCGGTATCGTATCCTTTCTTCTGTAATTCTTCGATCGCTACGGATAGCGAACTATATGTATTTTTCATAATTGCTAGTTTTTATTAAAGTTACAAAGGCAGCTCCCTGAGCCCAAAGATTTAAAAGAACTTTAGTATTTGTAACAAGTCCGGCTGGTTTACGACCTATTTTACAGTTGGAAAAAGAGATCACACTATGGCAAGAACACCTTCAAATATGCTTCCGTTAGGAACACAAGCTCCGTTTTTTACACTTCCTAATCCACTTACTAATGAAAACGTAACACTAACAGATGTTGCGGGGGAACGTGGAACGGTAGTGATGTTTATTTGTAATCACTGCCCTTTTGTAAAACACGTAAATGAGGAGATCGTGCGCATTGCTAATGATTACCGGGTGCTAGGCTTCGGCTTTGTTGCTATAAGCAGTAACGATGTAGAAAATTATCCCGAAGACAGCCCGTGGCTAATGCGGGAGATCGCAAGAAAATACAATTTCAGCTTTCCGTATTTATACGACGAAACACAGCAAACGGCTAAAGATTATGATGCCGCGTGCACACCTGATTTTTATTTATTTGATGCGGAATTAAAACTTATTTATCGCGGTCAACTCGATGATTCTCGTCCCGGAAACGGCATTCCCGTAAACGGAAGAGACCTGCGTGAGGCCTTGGATAACGTATTCAACAATCGCCAACAAAACGAACTTCAAAAGCCTAGCTTAGGCTGTGGGATCAAGTGGAAGCAAGAAGTCAATCCTTCTTAAATGTTTGAGCACACGCACCCGTATCCTCCTTTTAATCTTGAACACGCGACTAAACTCATTGTAGGCACGTTGCCGCCTCCCCGATTTACAACAGGAGATTTGCTGCCCGAAGATGTAGATTTTTGCTACGGAAGTAAAAACGGAATGCTGTGGCCCATTCTCGATCAAATTTTTGATTTGAACTTGGTTTATGAAAACACCGCTCACGCTATTGAGCAGCGCTCCCATTTTCTAAAAAGCCGAAAAATTGGCGTTTGTGATATTGTAGCTGCTGCACAACGAGAAAAAGTTGATGCTTCAGATCTAGGCATGCAGGAAGTGGAATTACGGAATTTGGTAGGCTTTCTTAAAGAATTCCCGCAGATCCACACGCTTATTTTTACCGGAGGAAATAGCAAAAATGGTCCTGAATATTTTTTCAGAAAACAACTCAAGGAAAATAACTTGAAATTAGAAGTCGTTTCTTCAAAAGTACCGCGAATCCATCAGTTTCAAATGAGAGAACGGTGTATAAAAACTGTTTCCTTAACTGCACCTTCCGGCGCTGCCAATCGAGCGATAGGCAGTATGAAAAGTTATAAAGAGCAAAGACTGAAAGATCCGCAATTTTCAACCTTTGATTTTAGAATTCAGCAATACCGCCCGTTCTTTTAGTTTCTGAACAAAGACCACGGTTCAAACTTTAATTAATTAGTAATTTTAGCATTTCAACTATTCAACATTCATATGAAAGCAGCCCTACTCAGTCTCGTATTTCTTATCGCCCTCTCGTGTGCCGAAAAACCAAAACCCGAAGATTTTGATCTAATCACACCTTTTGAAAAAGGAAATGGTAATCAAACGCCCACCTATGACGAAGTAATGGCATACTACGATGATCTGGATGCTGCTTATGTTTCGATCAAAACCTATAAAATTGGGAGAACCGATAGCGGAGAACCGCTTACCTTAGTAACCTACAACACCAATCGCACGTTTGATTCAGAATTTGCTGATGCCAAGGAGGTGACGCGCATTTTGATCAATAACGGAATTCATCCCGGAGAATCAGATGGTATTGATGCGACGATGATGATGATGCGCGATCTGGCCAACGGCACAATTGAAACACCAGAAAATGTATGGATCGGTGCCATTGCCGTGTACAATATTGGCGGTGCGCTCAACAGAAATACAGGAACACGTGCTAATCAAAATGGCCCTGAAGAATACGGTTTTAGAGGAAATGCTCAAAATTATGATCTCAATCGTGACTTTGTAAAAGCTGACACTTACAACGCGCGTGCCTTTGCAGAAATCTATCATATGGTAGACCCGGATGTTTTGATCGACAACCACGTGAGCAATGGTGCCGATTATCAATATGTACTTACGCATTTGTTTACACAGCACAATAAGCTGGGCGACGAATTAGGCGATTATCTTCATACAGAATTACAGCCGCAACTGGAGCAAGATCTCGCCGCTAAAGACTGGCCAATTACACCTTATGTTAATGTGTTTAATCAGGTTCCTGAAATTGGCTTTTCTCAATTTATGGACTACCCGCGCTATTCTACAGGATACAGCACTCTATGGAATACCTTCGGAATGATGGTAGAAACACATATGCTTAAACCGTATAAAGATCGTGTTACCGGAACCTACGAGTTGATGAAATCAATGATCAAGATCACTGAAAAAGATGGTGCAAAAATACAAGCCTTGCGGAAAGCTAAAGATTCTCTGTACCGAAGCGGGGCGCTTACAGGACAAGCGTATACATTACACTTTGAAATTGACAGCAGTAAGACGTCAACGCTCAATTTCTTAGGCTATGAAGGCGAGCGAAAAACAAGTACCGTTACCGGAATGTCTCGTTTAAAATACGATCGCAACAAGCCTTTTGAGAAAGAAGTAACCTATTATAATTATATGAAACCAGCCGGTGATGTTACGATTCCCGCTGCTTATGTAATTCCGCAGGGATGGCATCACGTGATGGAGCGTTTAAAAGAAAACGAAATCGACTTTGAGCGTTTTCAAAAAGACAGTACGCTAACTGCTGAAGTATATCATATTGCAGATTACAAAACGCGTAACCAAGCCTATGAAGGACATTATCTGCATTACAATACCCAAGTTGAAACTTCAACTCAAGAAATAAATATTAGACAAGGAGATTACGTGGTTAAAACCAATCAGTCTGGACTACGCTACATTATGGAAATGCTTGAACCTTCAGGAGTAGATTCATTTTTCAACTGGAATTATTTTGACACCATTCTTCAGCAGAAAGAACATTTCTCGCCTTACGTTTGGGAAGATCGAGCACAAGAATTACTGGATGCAGATCCTGAAATGAAAGAAGCTTTTGAAGACTTAAAAGAAAATGACACACGTTTTGCTCAAAACTGGTACATGCAACTCGAGTGGATTTATGAGCATTCTAACAACTATGAAAAGGCCTACTTACGCTACCCGATCTTTAGGATTACTAATTAAATATTCCTTCGGAAAAAGGAGTTTGATGTTTTCATAAGACATTGTCAACGCCTTCTGAGATTTTTCAAAATTCTTCCAACGTACTTTTTTGATTCCCTCAGAAGGTTGTGGCTCTAATGGTCCACTGTAGGTAGTGTTCATTTTGTACCAATACGTTTCCTTCAGTTTAAACTTACCATTACGTTTGAAAACATGGTAGGTTACCGTAATAAGATCACCTAAAACCAAATCCTGACAACCGGTTTCCTCGCTTACTTCGCGTACCGCACACTCTTCGATGGTTTCTTTTTTCTCCAATTTCCCTTTAGGAAGGTCCCACTTACCGTTGCGTTTTATGAAAAGGATTTCTGAGTGGTCGTTAAAAACCATTCCACCACCGGCGACAACTACCGGCAATTTTTTCTTCAGAAACTTGAGTAATTTCTTGCCTTTAGCGTGGTATAAATTGATGTGCGTGAGTTGACCACGGTTAACCTGTTTAATAATGCTTTTTATTTTTGCACGTTTTATGGGAATGGATGTGTAATTTTCGCCAATATACTTTTCAGTTGAAAGTATAATGGGCACATCATTTACAAAAACTTTATACATTTGTACCATGATCTTAAAAAAGGAAACAGCTAAAAAAACAGCTGAGTTGTTACTGCAAATTAATGCAATTAAATTACAACCACAAAACCCATTCACATGGGCCAGCGGATGGAAATCGCCTATTTACTGCGATAACCGTATTACTTTATCTTACCCACAGATACGCAACTACTTACGTGAGAATATCGCAAATCAAATCGAGCAGCTTTACGGCAAGCCCGATGTGATTGCCGGTGTTGCAACTGGAGCTATAGGTATAGGTATGCTCGTTGCCGATTTTTTAAACCTACCCTTTATTTACATTCGCCCGGAAGCCAAAAAGCACGGTCGCCAGAATCAAATTGAAGGTAAACTAGAACCTGGTCAATCGGTAGTTGTGGTTGAAGATCTTATAAGCACAGGTAAAAGCAGCTTAATGGCTGTTGATGCCTTAAAAGCCGCTGAGGCCAATGTCAAGGGAATGTTAGCCATTTTTACTTACGGTTTTGACATTTCTAAAAGCAACTTTGAAGAATACGGCATTGATCTTTACACGTTAAGTGATTACGATCATTTGCTGGAACAAGCTTCAGACACGCAGTACATTTCAGAAAAAGAACATTTAACCCTGCAGACCTGGCGCCTTTCTCCAGACACGTGGCAGGCTGCACCTTCCGAATAAAAAAAACATAAAACGCTTAAATTTTTCACAGACTTATAAAAAACTATGTACATAGAAAGCCCTAAGAAGACTATTGATAAAAGCCCTGAAACGATTTTCAACTTTCTTAATGATGTAAACAATTACAAAAAGTTAATGCCAGACAGCATTAGTAAATTTGAGATTTTAAGCGAGAAACGATTTCTTTTTGCACTGAAGGGAATGCCTGATATTGTTTTAGAACTGAAAAACAGTGTGCCTTACAATAAAGTAGTTTTAGGTGCTGCCAGTGATAAATTACCGTTTACACTTACCGCAAACATTAAAGAACTTACTGAAAACAGCAGTGAAGCATATTTTGAGTTTGAAGGTGAATTTAATGCCATGATGTCGATGATGATCAAAGGCCCTATTACCAAGTTCATTCAAACCTTAGCAGAAAACTTACAAACGATCTAGTAAAGAAGTTTTAATTCTTTTAGATCAAATTCTTTATAAAGCTCATCTTCAAGTTGAAGGATGAGCTTTCCTGTTTCTGAAACCTGCTTTATTATTCCGGTGAAGCGCTCACCTGAAGGGCTCTCAAAGGTTGAAGCCTTATCTTTTCTGAACAGTTTAGACTCATATTCTGCCTTCAACGATTCAAAAGCTCCCGAAACGATACGTTCTACATATTTGTAAAATTTCTGAATGAGGAGGTTAAGAACTTCTTCCAGATCAAAGTAACGGCCGGTTTCTAAAGCTATAGAAGTTGCATTGGGTGCTTTAGAAAAATGCACTTGATTCACATTAAGCCCCACTCCTATGATCACGCCGGTTAATCCGTTGCGAATGATACTCTCGATAAGTACGCCACATATTTTTTTTCTTCCTGCCAATATGTCGTTTGGCCACTTTACTGAAAGTTGCTGTAAACCTAAAGCCTCTAAAGCTTCAAAAACAGCCAAAGAAGTTGCCATCGTGATGTAGAATGATTTATCAATGGGTAGTGCTTCAACACGCTTAAACACACTAAGTGTAAGGTTTTTGCCCGGTTGTGCTTCCCAATAAGCACCACGTTGACCACGACCTGATCGTTGCTCGATAGCCCAAACCAAAACATCAGCTTCGGGACTTAATTCCTTGGTGTACGATCTTAAGTAGCTGTTTGTAGAAGTTGTGGCATTAAGTTTGACTATTTTCATACGATAAATAGAATGGCTTAAAAGTGATTGCAAAAAACACTATCAAACAAAATTGTAATAACTTTGTCAGACTAAAAAAGATTTAATGAGTAAAAAAGAAGTAAGTACAGATCAATTAATAACAACTATTCTAGAGGGGATTGAGGAAGTGAAGGGTCAAAACATTGATTTATTAGACCTTAGGGAAATAGAGAACATGGTTTGTGACTACTTCATCGTATGCAATGGTACCTCAAACACACAGGTTGCTGCAATTGTCAATTCCATTCAAAAAACGGTAAGTAAAAAATTAAAAGATAAGCCCTGGCACGTAGAAGGCATGCAGAATGCAGAATGGGTGTTGATGGATTATGTAAACGTTGTGGTTCACGTTTTTCAGAAACACATCAGGGAGTATTATGATATTGAAAGCCTTTGGGGAGACGCCAAAGTAACATCAATCGAATCAAATTATTAAAAAAAATCAATGGCAGAAAAATCTAAAAAGCCCACCCCAAATAAGCCAAAATTTAGTGCTTGGTGGATATATACCGCAATTATTCTTGTTTTCTTAGCGCTTAATTTCTTTAGCAGCGGTTCAGATTTTGGTAACCCAAAAGAAATTCTGGAAAACCAATTAATCACTTATGCAAAAGATGGTGATGTTAAACGTATTGACATCAGTAAATCTAAGCAAGTAGCTTACATTTATCTTACCGAGGAAGCTTCTCAAAAAGAAAAGCATTCAAAACCTCAGGATAATGGCATGTCGCTATTGAGTTCTAGTGGTGGTGCCGATTACGAATTTCGTTACGGTACGCTTGAGAATTTTGAGAACACCTTAAATGACATTCAAGAAAATCAAGGCATTGAAATTCCGCGTAAATATTTAAAAGCAGACAACACCTTCTTTGGAGATATGTTGCTAACGCTTTTACCTATCGCGGTAATTATCGGTATCTGGATCTTCATTATGCGTAGAATGTCTTCTGGAGGTGCTGGCGGTGCTGGCGGACAAATTTTCAACATCGGAAAATCTAAAGCCAAGCTATTTGACGAAAAGACTGATGTAAAAACTTCTTTTAAAGATGTTGCCGGTCTTGAAGGTGCAAAAGAAGAAGTTCAAGAGATTGTAGATTTCCTTAAGAATCCTGACAAGTACACTAACCTCGGTGGTAAAATCCCAAAAGGCGCCTTACTTGTAGGACCTCCGGGAACCGGTAAAACCTTATTGGCAAAAGCTGTTGCCGGCGAAGCTAAGGTACCGTTCTTCTCACTTTCAGGTTCAGACTTTGTTGAGATGTTTGTAGGTGTGGGTGCTTCACGAGTACGTGATCTTTTTAAACAGGCTAAAGAAAAATCTCCTGCTATCATTTTTATCGATGAGATCGATGCAATTGGTCGCGCCAGAGGAAAAGCAAATTTTAGCGGATCGAACGACGAACGTGAAAACACGCTGAATCAATTACTCACAGAGATGGATGGTTTTGGCACCAACACCAATGTGATTGTATTGGCAGCTACCAACCGTGCTGATGTATTAGATACCGCTTTGATGCGTGCAGGACGCTTTGACCGTCAGATTTATGTTGACCTTCCTGATGTACGCGAGCGTAAAGAGATCTTCGAAGTACATTTACGTCCATTAAAGAAAGTTGCAGATGAGCTGGATACCGAATTTATGGCTAAGCAAACCCCTGGATTCTCAGGTGCAGATATTGCTAACGTTTGTAACGAAGCTGCGCTTATTGCAGCACGACAAGGTAAAGCTGCCGTAGGTCGTCAAGATTTCTTAGATGCCGTTGATCGTATTGTAGGAGGTCTTGAGAAGAAAAATAAAATCATCACTCCAGAAGAAAAGCGCGCTATTGCCTTTCACGAGGCCGGTCACGCAACTGTAAGCTGGATGCTTGAGCATGCTGCTCCTCTAGTAAAAGTAACCATTGTACCTCGTGGACGCTCTCTTGGAGCTGCCTGGTACCTTCCTGAAGAACGTTTGATCGTTAGACCTGAACAAATGCTAGACGAGATGTGTGCTGCAATGGGAGGTCGTGCTGCCGAGAAAGTGACCTTCAATAAGATTTCGACCGGAGCGTTGAGCGATCTTGAAAAAGTAACCAAGCAAGCTCGAATGATGGTAACCACTTATGGGTTGAATGATGAAATAGGAAATTTAACCTATTACGATTCTTCAGGACAGAACGAATACAACTTCAGTAAACCTTACAGTGAAAAGACTGCAGAGCTTATTGATAAAGAAATATCTAAAATTATTGAAGCACAATATCAACGTGCGATCAAAATATTAGAAGATAATAAAGATAAACTGAATGAGCTCGCAGAAGTTCTACTTGACAAAGAAGTGATTTTCAAAGACAACTTAGAAAAAATCTTCGGGAAACGTCCTTTTGATAAGGGTGAAGAAGTAGAAGTGAACGACACTTCAGTAACCGAAAGCTAGAAAACACTAGTTTTCAAAACAATATAAAATCTTAACTTGACACGCTGTTGAGTTAAGATTTTTTATATTTGATAGAATCCTAAATTTAGACGTATACGCACTCATTTATGAGTATTTTTAATAAGCTTTTTAAACCGAAAAGTTCATCAAGTTCTGAAAAACCGAAAACCTCTGGTGCAGAACGCGGCAAGTACATGCCAGACATTACTGCGCCCGCCGATGAGCGTTTTACCAAACACTTTATATTAAACGGAGGCAAATTCTTGTACTGCATTGATATGGATGAAGTGCACGAAAGCTTTGATAATATTTTGCTTGAAAATGACTGGTACGAGCAAGACGTATTTTGCCTTGACGAAAAGCTTCAAAGTGTATTTGAAGGATACAATCTAAAATTTGGCAGACAAAAAGAATCAAGCTTTTTACTGTCTACTTGTGAAAACTTAATTGCCGACGATGGTAGCTTGTTGGTTTCATCTAATCAAATCAAAGAGAAGAAACTTAAAGAGCTTCCTCAAAATTTTGTGATTTTCGCTACTACGAGTCAAATCGTCAACAACATTGGTGAAGGCCTTAGAGGTATTAAAAAGAAACATACCGGGCAAATCCCTACAAACATAACCACCATTAAAAATTTTGAGCCTAAAGAAGGTGCTAAAGATTTTATGTCCTACGGCAGTAGCGCAAAAAATCTTTATTTGTTACTACTAGAAGATTTGTAGTATGCGTGAACTTACGGTAAGAGCCTTATCTGGCTTTCTATATGTTATCATTTTACTGTTTTCTATTTTTTATTCTGAAAAATGGTACATACTCTTATTCTTACTATTCGGCATCATTACGCTTAGAGAATTCTTAAGACTCATAGGTTTTCAATTTTGGTATACGTATCTTATTCTAATCGGTTTTGTATTATTTTTCAGCTACTTTAAGATATCAAAACCAGCCACTTTAGTCCTGCTTGCTTTCACTGTTTGCACCGGACTCTATTTAATGAAAAATCTTTTCAGCGAAAAGATCAGAAAGTACAACAAGCTTCAAAAGCTACACATCACGATATTTTACATCATCGCAAGCTTTGTTTTTCTAACCTTGCTCCCTACCCACGGTGACGAATTTTCCCCTTACACTGTTGCCGGACTTTTTGTCCTCATCTGGACAAATGACACCTTTGCATATATCGTAGGAAAAAGTTTTGGAAGACATAAACTTTTCCCAAGCATCTCTCCCAAGAAAACTATTGAAGGCTTTTTTGGCGGACTCGTTTTTGCTTGTATCGCTAGCTTTTTTATTTATAAATTTACAGATAAATACACCCCAACACATAGCCTCAACTTCAACATTTGGCTATCACTCGCTGTTGTGATGAGCACCTTGGGAACGTTTGGTGACTTGATCGAGTCAAAGCTCAAACGTGAAGCGGGTGTAAAAGATAGCGGAACACTAATGCCGGGCCACGGAGGATTGTACGATCGTCTAGACAGTATACTCTTTGCCAGTCCTTTTATTTACTTGGTTTTAATACTATTTGAATATGTTTCATAAAGAAGGATATACCATAATTATCATAACATTACTTGTTGTAGCGATAGGTTTTGTTTCAACACAAACCTGGGTTAGTCCTGTTTGGCTGCAATACGTATGTTATGCTGCACTAACAATCTTATTAATTCTAATCCTTCAATTTTTTAGAAATCCTACTAGAAAAGCCGCCGGAAACATAGAAGAGATCGTCTCTCCTGTTGATGGGAAAGTAGTAGTCATAGAGGAAGTTTTTGAAAAGGAATATTTTAAAGAGAAACGCTTGCAGGTTTCGATCTTTATGTCTCCGCTTAATGTACACGTAACCCGTTACCCAGCCGGCGGCGAGGTTGTTTACAGCAAATACCATGCGGGGAAATATCTTGTAGCCTGGCATCCTAAAGCTTCAGAAGAAAATGAACGCACTACTGTAGTTGTACGTTCAACAACTTTTGGCGATGTGCTTTACCGTCAGATCGCAGGAGCTTTAGCTAAGCGTATTGTAAATTATGCTAAAGAAGGCGAGACTGTGATCCAAGGAGATGACAGCGGTTTTATCAAATTTGGTTCTCGCGTTGATGTATTTTTACCCTTAGACACGCCTATTGCCGTTAAGCTTAATCAAAAGGTAAAAGGAGCTCAGAGCGTTATAGCAACCCTTAAGTAAACAGGTTTGACAAAAGAACAGTTAGATAAAGAATTCAGGGCTGCTTACGAAAAAGCGAGCGCTACCACTCAGGCGCTGCCTCAGGATATTCAGCTTTTGCTTTATGCATACTACAAACAAGGAAATCATAAGAGCAAGATCATTCCTATTGAAAATATAAAAGAAAACGATTTGCGAAGTGCTTTTAAATACAATGCGCTCATACAAATCAAAGGACTTTCTGCTACTGAAGCAAAAAAGGAATACATCAAGCTAGTTGCTCAACATATTCCTTAGTTTTAAAATTTCTATTGTATTCCAGACTTAGCTCAAAGCCGCTAATCGCTTTTCTAGTGCTTCGATCTTGGCTTCAGCATCTGCTTGCTTTTGACGCTCGATCGCGACTACCTTTTCCGGAGCATTATTTACAAAACGCTCATTAGAAAGTTTACCGGAAACCGACTTCAAGAAGCCTTTGGTATATTTCAATTCTTCATTGATCTTAGCCAATTCAGCTTCTACATCTATAGCTCCCGTAAGCGGAATAAAGTATTCATTTGCTTTTACTCGGAAAGAAAGCGCTCCGTCTACACTGGCGTCTGTACTTTCAATTTTAGACAGGTTACACAGCTTGGTGATCACTGTATCAAAACCATCTGAAAAATCTTCAGTATTCAGCACAAAAAGCTCCAGCTCATCTTTAAACGAAATGTTCTTCTCCTTGCGAATCGCTCTAACTCCTGTGATTACCTGAGCAGCCAGATCAAAATCTGCTAACAAAGCCTCATCAGGCTTAGTGATTGCAGGCCATTCATTGATGATCAAGGCTTCTTCCGGAGTACGAGTGGCTATATTTTGCCAGATCTCTTCAGAGGCAAAAGGAATAAATGGGTGTAAAATTCTAAGATTATTTTCTAGAGCTTCGATAACTGCATCAAAAGTTTTCTTGTCAATCGGTTTGCCATATTCTGGCTTTACGATCTCTAACAACCAACTACAGAAATCATCCCAAACCAACTTGTACGTAGTCATTAACGCGTCACTGATTCGGTATTTGCTGAAGTGATCTTCAATCTCTACTGTAGCTTGTTTGAAACGCTCGTTATACCAAGCCAAGCCTTTTTCACTCGACTCCGGCTGCGGAATAGTAGCATCAACTTCCCAACCTTTGATCAATCTGAAGGCATTCCAAATTTTATTTACAAAACCCTTCCCCTGCTGACATAGATCTTCATCAAACAACAAGTCATTTCCGGCTGAAGCACTCAACAAGAGTCCTACACGCACACCATCTGCGCCATAATCATCAATGAGTTTCATCGCATCTGGTGAATTCCCCAAAGACTTAGACATCTTGCGACGCTCGGCATCACGCACAAGTCCGGTTAAGTACACATTGGTAAAAGGCTTTTCACCGGTATACTCATAACCTGCCATAATCATTCGCGCAACCCAGAAGAATAAAATATCGGGTCCGGTTACCAAATCGTTAGTAGGATAGTAATATTTAAAATCTGCATTATCAGGGTTGGCAACACCATCAAAAACACTCATAGGCCATAACCAAGAAGAGAACCACGTATCTAAGGCATCTTCATCCTGACGCAAGTCTGCATCGATTAATGCCGTGTTTCCGGTTTTTGCTTTGGCTGCCTCCAGAGCTTCTTCACGAGATTTAGCTACTACAAAATCTTCCTGCCCGTTGCCGTAGTAATACGCCGGTATTTGCTGTCCCCACCAAAGTTGTCTAGAGATATTCCAGTCTCTGATGTTTTCCATCCAATGACGGTAGGTGTTTTCAAATTTCTTCGGAAACAAATTCACCTCATCACTTTCCAAAACCGCTTTGATCGCAGGCTCAGCAAGATCTTTCATTTTCAAAAACCACTGATCAGAAAGTTTAGGCTCAATAACTGCCTTTGTTCTTTCTGAAGTACCCACTTTATTGGTATGCTTTTCAGTTTTTACTAAAACACCAGCAGCTTTAAGCTCCTCTACGATCTCTTCTCGCACAACAAAGCGATCCTTTCCTTTATAATGAAGACCGTGTTCATTCAAAGACGCATCATCATTAAAAATATCAATAACATCCAGATTGTGGGTATCTCCGAGCATTTTATCATTCTCGTCGTGTGCCGGAGTTACTTTTAAACAACCGGTACCAAATTCAAGGTCAACATATTCATCTTCAATAATAGGCACTTCTCTGTTTGCGATAGGAACGATGGCTTTCTTCCCTTTTAAATGAGTAAAACGCTCGTCATTAGGATTGATACAGATCGCCGTATCACCAAAAATCGTTTCCGGTCGCGTAGTTGCTATGGTAAGCGTCTCATCGCTTCCAACCAATTTGTAGCTCAAGTAATATAAAAATCCTTGACGCTCTTCGTGAATAACTTCTTCGTCAGAAAGGGTTGTTTGTGCTTCTGGATCCCAGTTTACCATACGATGACCACGGTAAATAAGCCCTTTATTGTACAAATCAACAAAAGACTGAATAACACTCGCTGACATGGTGTCATCCATAGTGAACCGTAAACGTTCCCAGTCGCAAGAAGCTCCCAACTTTTTAAGTTGCTCTAGAATGGTTCCGCCATATTTATCGGTCCACTCCCAAGCGTGCTTTAAAAACTCGTCGCGCGTTAAATCACTTTTATTGATTCCTTCGGCTTTGAGTTTTGCAACTACTTTAGCTTCGGTAGCAATAGATGCGTGATCGGTTCCCGGCACCCAACACGCGTTGAATCCTTTAAGGCGCGCACGTCTTATCAATACATCCTGAATGGTATTATTCAACATATGCCCCATATGCAAGATCCCCGTAACGTTAGGCGGCGGAATTACAATAGTGTAAGGCTCTTTATCATTAGGTTCTGAATGAAAATAATTGTGTTCCATCCAGTAGTCATACCACTTTTGCTCTACTTCTTTTGAGCTATATTTTGAAGCTAATGCCATTATTGGTCTAGTTTTTGTCTTTAAGAGTGCAAAAGTACTTATAATAGTAAGTATTCTGAAAAAAACCGACAGATTAAACGTCTGCTTTTTCAATTGAAAAATTGTAAGAAAAAGCCTAACAACATATTAAATAAGTGCTTCTTTTTGCAGAAACTTTAGAATAAGCTTACTTTTATATCTAATTAACACAGAGAATTATGAAAAAAATTGTTTTGATACTTGCTGTTGGGCTTATGACTTTAGGCCTTCAAGCTCAGGATAAAAAAGCCGCGATCACGTTCGAAACAGACGTTATAGACTATGGTGATGTCGCTCACGGAAGCGATGGTACTCGTGAATTTAAGTTTACAAATACAGGAGACGCTCCTTTAGTTATTTCTAAAGCATACTCTACTTGTGGTTGTACCGTTCCTAGTCCGCCAAAAGATCCTATCGCGCCGGGTGAAAGCGGTGTGATCAAAGTGAAATATGACACCAACCGTTCTCCGGGGCCTATACGTAAAACTATTACCGTTTATACCAATGCTTCGGCAGAACCTTATACCTTAAAAATTAAAGGGACTTTACTACCGGCGACAAATTAAAAGCCGAAAAAATATAAAATTTAAAAAGCGACCAATAGGTCGCTTTTTTTTCGTGCATTGCCAAAGGGTTTAATACGTTAAGGCAATTTACTGGTCTTTAATAAGTTTCTTAAGTCTTAATTTTCGATTAAACACCATCCCATTACGTTCTACTTTTAGCCGCAATACAGCACCTTCCTCTTTAAAAAAGTGCTTGGTAATATCATCAAGTTCCAAATTACGCACATCTCGGCCGTTTATTTTCACGAGTTTATCTCCTACAGCCAGGCCAGCTTCAGCTCCGGGCGAATCGTCACGTATGGCTGCAATCTCATAATTGGGTTTTAACTGCAACTGCGGAAATTGCACCATATTGGTCTCTAAGAAAATAGTTTTGGTCGCATTATTTTCTGTAGCATTTCCTGAAGTTTTTGAGATGCTGTAATCAATATCAGCTACGAGCTCAAAACCAGAATGCTCTACAACAAGTCCGCTGCGATTGTACCTGAAGGGTTCATCAAAATATCTGTTTTTACGCAAAAACATTTTCTTTGCGCTATAATCGAGATAAACTGTAAACCTTCTTAGAACTTCAGCTCCAATACTTCCATTCCTATAATCTACGCCATTGAGATAAGCCAGCGATAATTCGTCCGGATAGGCAACATTCACCTTTTTAAGATTAAAATCTCCTAAAGTTAACTGCGCAATTCTAGATCGATGCCCGGTAACTTCACCATTGAGTCCCAAGCCCAAATGATCTTTAAAAGAGTTCTCAGAAACCCGAATATCCTCGTGCGTATTTTCAAACAACCACAGCGCATCACCGCTTCCTGAATCTAAAAGTAATTTTGCCTGAAAATCTGTATCGTTCTGACTTAAGCCTATATTTAAATAGGGCTTCCCTTTATTCAACTCAAATACTAATTCGGTACAAGACCGAAACTTTTTAGACCGAAACACTTCCGGCTCATAAAGCTTCACATAACTTTTTTGATAATTCAGCTCCACTGCCAAGTCTTTTAAGAGCGCATAGCCTATAATACCGTGAACCGGAAATCCCAGTCGCGGAGAAAAATTTTGCGCACTATCAGAAACGTAATAGATGGTTTGATTTATCGCTGCCGCTTCTCCAACATTAATAATGTTCTGAGTAGATTTGATCGCTTTAGTGGGTTCCCCATCTCCTGCTCCCCGCAACCAAACAGTAGATTGATTGTTAAGTTCTAGCGGGTAATCGGCTTCCGCATTAAACAAAATAGTAGAACGCACTCCGGTGTCGAGAAGAAGAGACAATTCAACACCATTAACCTGTACAGGAATGATCATTAGATTATTCACCACGTCGGCTTTAATTTTTATATGATTTTTACCTTCAGGCAAAAGAAAAGCTCCTTGAGGAAAAACCTCAAAAGTTATCATATAAATAATTAGTGACGATATTAAATAAACATAACGCATAATTAAAATGCATTTACTGTTAATTTAATAATATTCATTCAAAAACCCGCTAACAATCTTTAAATTTTTTTCTCATTTATAATTTGCAACTTTACAGCTTAAACTAAATGACATGCCGCAAGTATCGCAAAAAGGGCAGTTGATGCCACAATCTCCTATACGTAAATTAGTACCCTTTGCTGAAGCAGCAGAAGCCAGAGGTATTAGTATTCATCAATTAAACATCGGTCAGCCCGATATTCAAACACCTCAAACTGCGCTTGACGCAGTAAAAGAGGCTGATATTGATGTTTTATCCTATAGCCATTCTGCCGGATTTTTAAGCTATCGCCAAAAGCTGGCAGCTTATTATGGCAAACAAGGCATCGAGATGGATGCTAACGATATCATCATAACGACAGGAGGCTCAGAAGCGCTTATGTTTGCTATGGGAAGTATTACAGATCCGGGTGACGAAGTCATTATCCCCGAACCTTTTTATGCAAATTACAATGGTTTTGCTACAGCTTCAGGTGTTACCGTAAAGCCGGTGATCTCTTCTTTTGAAAGCGGTTTTGCGCTTCCTCCTATTTCTGAGTTTGAAAAACAGATTACCGATAAAACCAAAGCAATAATTATTTGTAACCCAGGAAATCCTACCGGTTACTTGTATAGCAAAGACGAACTCAACCAACTTTCTGAATTGGTTAAAAAGCACGATCTGTTTTTAATTGCGGACGAAGTTTACCGCGAGTTTGCCTACGATGGCTTACAGCATAATTCGGTTTTGAATCAACGCGAGATCGACGCGCATACGATTATGATCGATTCGGTTTCTAAGCGTTTTTCTATGTGTGGTGCGCGTATTGGATGCATCGTAAGTCGCAATAAAGAACTTATGGCGACAGCAATGAAATTTGCTCAAGCGCGTCTAAGTCCGCCAACTTTGGCTCAGATTGCAAGTGAAGCTGCTCTTGATACGCCGCAGTCCTATTTTGACGAAGTGATTTCTGAATATGTTGACCGCAGAGATACGCTGATTGCAGGTTTAGAAGCCATTCCCGGTGTGCGTGTTGCAAAACCCAAAGGTGCATTTTACTGCATTGCGGAGCTTCCTGTGAAAAATTCTGATGATTTTGCACAGTGGCTTTTAGAATCTTTTGAAGTCAACAAAAAGACAGTAATGGTAGCTCCAGCAGCAGGTTTTTACTCAACTCCGGGCGAAGGTTTAAATCAGGTGCGTATCGCTTATGTACTTAAAAAAGAAGATTTGATTGAAGCTGTCGAACTTTTAAAAGAAGCTTTAAGCCAGTATAAAGACTAAATGCAAATTCAGGAAAACGCTTCTTTAAAACCGTACAATACCTTTGGTATTTCAGCAAAAGCAAAAGCATTTATTTCGGTTACAGATATCGGAATGCTTCAGCAAGCTTTGGCAAATTCTGCATATCCTAAAAAGTTTATTTTAGGCGGTGGCAGTAATATGCTGCTGAAAAATGATGTAGATGCGCTTGTGATCCACATCGCTTTAAAAGGAATTAAGACGGTAAAAGAAACGGATGAAGCGATTTGGTTAGAAGTTGCCGGCGGCGAAAACTGGCATGAGTTCGTGATGCATTGCGTGGAGCAAGGCTATGGTGGTTTAGAAAATATGGCGCTTATTCCCGGCAATGTAGGCACGGCTCCTGTTCAAAATATAGGTGCTTACGGCGTAGAATTGAAAGATCATTTTTACAGCTGTACCGCAGTTCACAGAACCACGCTAGAACAAAAAACCTTCTCGCGTGAAGCATGTCGTTTTGGTTATAGGGATTCGGTTTTTAAAAATGAGTTGAAAGATCAATACGTCATTACTGCAGTTATATTTAGGCTTGATAAGACAAATCATACCTTACACACCGGTTACGGAGCAATTCAAGAAGTACTTGCTGAAAAGCAAATCAATAATCCTACGATAAAAGATATTGCTCAAGCGGTCATTGATATTAGGTCTTCAAAACTTCCCAACCCTGATGAATTAGGCAACAGCGGGAGCTTTTTTAAGAATCCCGTGATCTCGATAAAGCAGTTTGAAAAGTTACAGCAAGAGCATCCTAAAGTTCCATTTTACACGGTTTCAGAAACTGAAATTAAAATTCCTGCGGGTTGGCTTATTGAACGGGCCGGATTTAAAGGAAAACGTTTTGGTGATGCCGGTGTTCATAAAAATCAAGCTTTAGTTCTCGTGAATTATGGCAATGCAAGCGGTAACGAAATCTGGGATTTGGCGCTGCGAATTCAGAAAGAAGTTCTTCAGCAATTTGGCATTGAGATTCAGCCTGAAGTCAATATTATAGAATAACTAAAAATCCGTTTCAATGCTATTTGAAACGGATTTTTAGCTTCCGCATATTTCACAACACTCGATTCAAATTTAACAGTAGGTTTTGTTATCCTCACTCCGTAAATACGACCAAGCATTTGCTTTGGGCTCAAGGCTTCATTTTGTATCTTTGCACTATATATTTTAGTTATGAAACTACTATTGATCACATTACTTTTATTAGGACTTGCTTTTGCCGGAATTGCAATTAAGATCTGGGCAAAAAAAGACGGTAAATTCGCCGGAACTTGTGCAAGCCAAAATCCTTACCTGAACAAAAGTGGTGAAGCTTGTGGTATGTGCGGTAAAATGCCGGACGAAATTGGCGACTGCTCTACGCAAAAAGCCTCATAAATTCTTGGCTTGACTTTTTTAAGTCCATTCCTCTTTTACAGCTTTCTCGTTATCTGCTGTATCAACTTAGGGTATTTCCTTTACTTTTCGGTATTTAATGCTGAAGAACAAAAAGAAAATGGAAGCCTTCAAAACGATGGAATTTCTGTCATTATTTGCGCTAAAAATGAAGCAGCGCAGCTCCCTGCTTTAATTGAAAAACTCCTCCTTCAGGATTTTCCTCTTTTTGAAATTATAATGATCAACGATCACTCAAGCGATGCAAGCCTGGGCATTATGCAGGATTTTGAAAAGAGGAATGCTAACATTTCAGTTTTCGATCTTAAATCAACTACCGGAAAAAAAGCAGGAATAACGCTAGGAATCAAAAATGCACAATATGAAACCTTAGTTTTTACAGATGCCGATTGTCTCCCCGCGTCAAATCAATGGCTCAAAAAAATGAGCGCAGCCTTTTCAAGAGAAACGCAAATCGTCCTCGGTTATGGGGCTTATAAAAAATTTAAAGGATCGGTTCTCAATAAACTCATCCGTTTTGAAACGCTACTCACGGCGTTGCAATATTGCTCTTACGCTTTACGCAAAAATCCCTATATGGGAGTAGGCAGAAATCTTGCCTATTCCAAATCGCTTTTCAATACTTCAGGTGGCTTTGAAGCGCACAATCACGTGAAGCCCGGAGACGATGATCTTTTTGTAAATCAAAATGCTACACCAACAAATGTAGCAGTCTGTACTAAACCGGAAGCATTTACGATTTCTGCTCCAAAGACCAACTGGAGGGATTGGTTTATTCAGAAAAGAAGACACGTGGGCGTCGCTCATTTGTACCTACCTAAACACCAATTACAACTGGGAATGTTTTATACCTCGCAGCTTTTATTTTTTATACTCTTTGCTTTGGTACTCGTCACTCAAGGATATTTATTACCTGCGGTAGGCTTATTTTTTACGCGTGAGTTGTATGTTTGGCGTGTTTATGCAAAAGCTGCAAAGAAGCTGAAAGAACAGGATCTGATATTTTATTCCCTCTTGCTAGAACCATTTTTAGTGAGCTTGCAATTGCTTATCTTTATAACAAACACACTGGTAAAACCCCGCCGTTGGAAGTAAATCAAGACATCGTCAATAACAAAATAATTCAAGCTAAAGCAGGAAGTCAGAGCGCTTATAATTACCTGCTCAACACCCATTGGAATATGGTTTACCGCTTTCAGCTTGACCGTACTAAAGACGAATTTAAAGCGGAAGAAATTACGATTCAGACCTTTGCGAAAGCCTTCAATCAATTAGAGTCGTTTGACAATGCCTATAAATTCAGTACGTGGTTGATCACGATTTCTAAGAATTTACACATTGATTTACTTCGGAAAGAAAGCAGCAGACAGCGCCATTTCAGTAAAGATGAAAAAGTAAATAAAGTAGTTGACGACAACCCAACTGCTGAAGATGCGCTCATCACAGAACAAAGTCTTTCTGAACTCAAAGGGCATATCAAAAAACTTAAACCGCATTATCAGGAAATGATAAATTTGCGCTACTTTCAAGAAATGAGTTATAAAGAAATGGCGCAAACTTTAAACGAACCTATGAGTAATGTGAAGGTGAAATTATTGCGCGCACGCCGCTTACTATCAGACTTGATTGAAAAAGAGCAATAAGCAATCATGAAAGCATTTTTTAAACAGTTGGGTCCCGGTCTTTTATTTGCCGGTGCTGCTATTGGTGTATCCCATTTGGTTCAGTCTACCCGTGCGGGAGCTGATTATGGCTTAGGTTTAGTCTGGGCGTTGGTGCTTATTCACATTATAAAATATCCTTTTTTTCAGTTTGGTCCCAGATATGCCGCCGCTACCGGCCAAAGTCTTCTAGACGGTTATAAACGTCTGGGTAAAGCCGTTTTAATAATTTATTTCTGCATCAACTTACTTACGATTTTCACCATTCAAACCGCGGTAACCATCGTAACGGCAGGTATTGCTACCTATATCTTTGATGTGAACTGGGACATCACAATCTGGTCTCTGATCATTACCGGCATTTGCGCTGTAATTTTAATAATTGGCCGCTACAATCTCTTAGATCGCTTGATGAAAGTCATCGTGATCACGCTCACGATAAGCACGCTTGCTGCAGCTTTTATGGCAGGCTCACAAACTTCTGAAGCTGTTAGTTTAACTCAAATTCTTCCTAAAGATTCTGTGGGTATTGCATTTCTTATCGCATTTATGGGCTGGATGCCCGCGCCTTTAGACATTTCTATCTGGCATTCCTTATGGTCTTTGGAAAAAGCTAAAAGTGGTACGATCACACCAAAATCTGCTGTGTTTGATTTTAACATCGGCTTTCTGGGCACTATAATCGTTGGCACCTGCTTTGTCGCATTAGGCACGTTTATTATGTTTCATAGCGGTAGCAGCTTTAGCTCTAGCGGTGTTGCTTTTGCACAACAATTAATTGATATGTACACCGGCAGTCTGGGTAATTGGGCATTTTATCTCATTGGTATCGCAGCCTTGACGACTATGTTTAGTACAACGCTTACGACTTTAGACGCTTCGCCGCGCTCCATGGCAAAAACACTAGAGCTTATCACCGAAAAAAATAGTAAACACAGTTATTTTATCTGGATCGTCATTCTCATTCTGGGCACTGTGGGAATTCTTTTCTTTTTGACTAACGAGATGGGAACACTGGTAAACATAGCAACCATCCTTTCTTTTTTGACTGCTCCGTTTTTTGCGATCAGTAATGTACTGGTGATGAACAGCGCCGAAGTGCCAGAAGAACATCGACCAAGCAAACTGCTTAATTATTTCAGTTGGTTTGCTATCGTATTGCTCATTCTTTTCAGCTTGTGGTATTTGAGTACGCTATTCTGATTTTTTCTTTCGTTCTTCCTTGCGGGTTCTAATGGGCGCATTTTCTATAACGGTAGAAAGCACAATATGCGTTTTGGTCTCGCCATACGTAATGAGTTTATCGATAAATTCTTCTAGATGGAATTGATCAAATAGCACCACTTCCATAAAAATATTTTCATTCCCCGTGATACGGTAGCAATTGAGTACTTCGCTAAAATCGTGAACCTTCTCTAGAAAAGGTTTCAATCTTCCCATAAAAGCCCTCAACGTAATAATTGCTTTAAGCTGATGACCCGATTCTATATGTGAAATTTCAGCCTTATAACCTATAAGAACTCCGGCATCTTCCATCTTACGAATGCGCTCTGCAACAGCAGGCGAAGTGATACCCACTTCACGCCCAATCGCACTCACACTCATACGCGCATTGCGTTGTAAAATTTGAAGAATTTTCCAGTTTGTAGAATCAATATGCATTTTTAAACAAATTAGATTTATTTCTTTAAAAATTAAAGTAAATACAAATTTACACTTTAAAATCAAAATATATAAGTTTTGAAATACCGCTAAATTTGAATCACAATTTAAACGATGACTTACGTACCACGAAATACGCATCTTTATAACCAAGCAATCGAGATCCTGAAGCTTTCGCGCTCAGTATCAAACTATTTGGTTTATGATCTTGCCCATCTCAAGAAAGATGGCAGCGAAGATCCATGCGTATATTTTACCGGTGATATCGTACGACAATCAGACTCACTTGCTCCGGAAATTTTGAAAGCCGAAAACCAAGCTTTTCAAGACGACCGATTAAAACACGCTGCTTCTTTAGACCAGTTGACTTCTAGTCTATACCGCACGTGTGAACGTCTGGAGCGCGCAGAAAGCAATGGAAAAGACTTCGTACGCATTTTGCGTCGCGAAATTCGAAAATTCAGAAAGCTTCAGCATAAATGGATGATGACCTTATAGGTACATCTATTTCTTTGAAAAGAATGTTTTGTATTTTTAAATCAATCCTTTCACCCCTATATTAAGGCTCAGATTTAAAGCTAGAAAACACATGCCATCAGAAGACGATTTTAATTCGCAAAATGATTATCAAGATAGCGAACTCTTTAAAAAAGCAACCGAAATTTTAAAGTTGGCCAATCGTATTGCAGAGATTGCAGCGTCTTATGAGATTGACTCAAAAGACAAAAATGAACAAGAAATTTTGCGCAGTCAAGCCTTGTTCATACGTGAAGATGCATCAATCATTCCTTCAAAGATTGCTGGAGCTTATCATTGTGACCTTTATGACATTAAAATGGAAAAGGCCACTATCATTCGCAAATGCGCACGCGATCTCGCAACGCATATGACCGGCTTAGAGATGTTTGGTTTTAAAGAAACCGAATACCTCAACTTACTTCGTAACGAGATTGAAGATTTCAGGATTTTATTTGCAGAATGGGTAAAGACTTTTGACCCGTGGAATTATATGATAGACCGCTGGGGACTCTTTAATCCACCGGGAATCAATTATAACGATCCCGATCCAGACGACGATTTGCCATTTGATCCCGACGATCTTGATTTTGAAGATTGAAAACAAAAAAAGCCCATTTTTCAAAGGGCTTTTTTTTCATAATATTTGATTTAGTCTTACATATTTCGTCTGTACTGACCTCCTACTTCAAAAAGTGCTGCGGTAATTTGACCGAGCGAACAAATTTTCGTCGCCTCCATAAGTTGTTCAAAAATATTGTCGTTGTTGATCGCCGCCTCTTGAACTTTGCGCAAGGCATTTTCCGCCTCATCTTCGTAGGCTTTATGAAGCTTTGTTAAAGTATTGATCTGTGATTGTTTCTCTGCTTCTGTCGCTCTGATGACTTCGGCAGGTTTTACCGTTGGCGAACCTTTACTGCTCAAAAACGTATTCACACCAATAATCGGGAAATCTCCATTGTGTTTCAGCGTCTCATAATACAAGCTTTCTTCCTGTATTTTACTGCGCTGGTACATCGTTTCCATAGCGCCTAATACGCCGCCGCGTTCTGTAATTCGATCAAATTCAGTCAAGACCGCTTCCTCTACTATATCTGTAAGTTCTTCTATTATAAATGCTCCTTGAATAGGGTTTTCGTTTTTCGCTAAACCTAATTCTTTATTGATTATTAACTGAATCGCCATCGCTCTGCGCACACTTTCTTCAGTTGGCGTGGTGATCGCTTCGTCATAAGCGTTTGTGTGTAACGAATTGCAATTATCATAAATCGCATACAGCGCCTGAAGCGTCGTACGAATGTCATTAAAATCAATTTCCTGCGCGTGTAAAGATCTTCCTGAAGTTTGAATGTGATATTTCAGCATTTGAGCTCGAGGATTGGCTCCGTATTTATGCTTTAGCGCTTTAGACCATATTCTACGCGCCACACGACCGATCACGGCATATTCAGGATCGATACCATTACTGAAGAAAAATGAAAGGTTGGGACCAAATTTATTGATGTCCATACCACGGCTGAGATAGTACTCTACATAGGTGAATCCGTTTGCTAAAGTAAACGCGAGTTGTGTAATAGGATTGGCACCAGCTTCTGCAATATGATATCCTGAAATAGAAACCGAATAAAAATTGCGCACCTGATTCTCGATGAAATATTCCTGCACATCCCCCATAAGACGCAGTGCAAATTCGGTTGAAAAAATACAGGTGTTTTGCGCCTGGTCTTCTTTCAGAATATCGGCCTGAACGGTACCGCGCACCTGTTTGATCGTTTCTTCCTTAATTTTTGAATAGACATCCGCTGGCAAAACCTGATCTCCGGTAACGCCAAGCAGCATCAAGCCCAAACCATTATTCCCTTCAGGAAGTTCGCCGTTGTAAGCCGGTCTGTCTAATCCATTTTCCTTATAAATCGATTGAATGGTTTGCTCGACTTCGTCTTCTAAATTATTCTCTGTAATGTATTTTTCACACGCCTGATCAACGGCTGCATTCATAAAAAAGCCGAGCAACATCGGCGCCGGGCCGTTAATGGTCATACTTACCGAAGTCATCGGGTTTGCCAAGTCAAAACCTGAATATAATTTTTTTGCATCATCGAGACAGCAGATTGAAACACCCGCATTTCCGATCTTTCCATAAATATCTGGGCGATGATCGGGGTCATTACCATAAAGCGTGACACTGTCAAAAGCGGTAGAAAGTCGCTTTGCAGGTAAGCCCATGCTCACGTAGTGAAAACGACGGTTGGTACGTTCCGGGCCACCTTCTCCGGCAAACATTCGGGTAGGATCTTCTCCCGTACGTTTAAACGGATACAAGCCTGCAGTATACGGAAATTCTCCCGGCACATTTTCTTGCAACACCCATTTTAAAATATCGCCCCAAGCTTGATATTTTGGCAACGCCACCTTAGGAATCTGACTGTGCGACAAAGATTCTGAATGCGTTTCGATCTTGATTTCTTTATCACGAACTTTAAACGTGTACACAGGATCTTTGTAGCGATTCACTTTATCTTGCCAACCTAAGATCACTTCCCAATTATAGGGATCCAGATTCATTTTTACCTTATCAAATTCAGCTAGAAGCAGTTTTGCTAAATCCTGATCTTCTGCAGCGTCGTTTAGAATTAGTCCGGTTTTGTCAAGTTTAGGCAACTCACCGGTTACGGTATCTAATGTTTTAAAAATCCCATAGAGTTTTTGTGCAACTTCAGCCTGAGTAGCTGCGGTGTCATCATAACTGCGATTATTTTCGGCGATTTCAGAAAGGTAACGCGTGCGCGCCGGCGGAATCACAAAGATCTTCTCAGACAACTCATCGGTAGCGCTGAAGGTACTTTCAAAATTTGCTTCGGTTTTTGCATTGAGTGTTTTGATGATTTCAGAATACAATTTATTCATTCCGGGATCATTAAACTGCGAAGCGATAGTTCCGTAAACCGGTAAATCTTTTTGATCAACTTCCCACAATTGATGGTTGCGCATATATTGCTTTTTCACATCACGCAGCGCATCCTGAGCCCCACGTTTGTCGAATTTATTTATAGAAACCAAATCGGCAAAATCAAGCATATCGATCTTCTCCAGTTGCGTTGCCGCGCCAAATTCCGGGGTCATCACATATAAAGACACATCGCTGTGCTCAAGAATTTCGGTATCGCTCTGGCCGATTCCGCTGGTTTCTAAAATGATTAGATCGTATTGAGCCGCTTTCAACACATCAACAGCTTCTTGCACGTGTTTAGAAAGTGCTAAGTTGCTTTGACGAGTCGCCAGCGAGCGCATATAAACACGTGGCGAATTGATTGCATTCATACGAATACGGTCTCCTAAAAGCGCCCCGCCTGTTTTGCGTTTTGAAGGATCAACCGAAATAATCCCAAGATTTTTCTCTGGGAAATCATTTAAAAACCTTCTTACGAGTTCGTCTACCAGCGAGGATTTCCCCGCACCTCCGGTTCCTGTAATTCCTAATACCGGAACGCTAGAAGCTGTTTCAACCGCTCTAAATTTCTCTAGAAATACGTCGTGATTATTTTCAGCCATGGAAATGAGTCGGGCTAAAACATTCACGTCCTTTTCCTGAATCGCGTTTTGAATTTTTTCAGTCTTCGGTAAAGCTTCAGCAGCCGGAGCAAAATCAGCCTTTTCCACAAGATCGTTGATCATTCCTTGTAATCCCATCTCACGCCCATCGTCTGGCGCATAAATACGGGTGATGCCGTAATTCATCAATTCTTCGATTTCTTCCGGAAGAATCACTCCGCCACCACCGCCAAAGATCTTGATATGTCCTGCTCCCTTTTCCTGAAGCAAATCATACATATATATGAAATATTCGGTATGACCGCCTTGATACGAAGTCATTGCAATCGCCTGAACATCCTCTTGAATAGCCGTGTTCACAACCTCTTCTACACTGCGGTCGTGCCCGAGGTGAATCACCTCAACACCTGTTGCTTGAATGATACGACGCATAATGTTTATTGCGGCGTCATGACCATCAAAAAGCGAGGCTGCGGTTACAATACGTACTTTATGTTTAGGATAATAGGGCTGAATTTGATTCATTCGTAATTTTTTGCTTTTTTAAGACCACTAATTTAAATAATTACTAACTAATTGATAATTATTTTGTGTTATTAATATTATAATTTGAAAGTTTATTTTCTAGATTAGCGAGCAGACAAACTTAATTTTATCCGCTGAGAATCAACCAACCAAGCTTTTCAAATTATGCAGAAAATTACGCTTTTAATCAATTGTCCAGATCGCAAAGGTATTGTCACCACTATAACCCAATTTATTCTTGAACGCCAAGGAAATATTGTTTACCTAGATCAACATGTAGACCGCCAAGAAGGTATCTTTTTTATGCGTGTTGAAAGTGAATTTGATCAAGAGGGTTTTAGCATCGCAGATTTTGAGATGCAGTTTATTGCTCAATTTGTTGACGATTATCAATTGACCTATCAACTTTTTGATGCGTATTACAAACCGCGTTTAGCGCTTTTTGTTTCTAAATATGATCATTGTTTATATGATCTTTTAGGACGCTACGCTTCAGGAGAATTACCTGTTGAAATCCCGCTGATCATCAGCAATCATCCTGACCTGGAAATCGTAGCCAAACGTTTTGAAATTCCATTTAAACATATTGCGGTGACTAAAGCAACTAAGGCAGAAGCTGAAGCAGAACAAATCGCAGCAATTAAAGAACACAATATCGATTTGATCGTTCTCGCACGCTATATGCAAATCATTTCTGATGACTTTGTAGCGCAATTCAAGAATAAGATCATCAACATTCACCATTCCTTTTTGCCGGCATTTATTGGAGCAAAACCCTACCACGCTGCTTTTGAACGTGGCGTAAAGATCATAGGCGCTACCAGTCATTATGTTACTGCTGATCTGGACGAAGGCCCTATTATTGAACAAGAGATCGTACGTGTGTCTCACGTGCATTCGGTTCAGGATTTTATCCTTAAAGGAAGAGACTTAGAAAAAATAGTTTTGGCACGTGCCATCAAAGCCCACGTAGAACATAAAGTTCTGGTTTTTGGAAACAAAACAGTGATTTTCTCCTAACGCCTATTTTTAAAATCTTCGAGAATAGCCTAACTTAACACTATGAAAAAAATAGTAGCCCTTCTTTCGATCTTAATACTTGGCAGTTGTGCCGAATTACAATCTGTGGTTGATAACCTACCCAATCAAACGGGCATTGACAACACAACCATCGCCAGCGGCCTGCGCCAAGCTTTGGATTTTGGTATCGACAAACAAGTAACCAAACTCACCCAAAAAGATGGGTTCTACGGAAATAATTTAGTAAAAATCTTGCTACCGGAAGAATTACAAAAAGTAGATCAAACCTTACGAAATGTTGGCCTTGGCAGTCTTGCCGATGAAGGCTTAAAAGTACTTAATCGTGCTGCTGAAGATGCGGTAAGCGAAGCGACGCCTATTTTTGTTGACGCCGTCAAAGGCATCACCTTCAACGATGCTAGAAATATACTTCTGGGAGCTGATAATTCGGCAACAACCTATCTGGAAAATAAAACCAGTGAGCAATTGTATGATAAATTCAATCCGGTGATCAAATCATCTTTCAGCAAAGTGGGCGCTGATCAAATCTGGAGCAACCTCATCACCAAATACAACGCATTACCACTTACCAATAATGTAAATCCTGATTTAACAGATTATGTAACCAAAGAAGCGTTAAAAGGGGTTTACACGATGATCGCTGTCGAGGAAAAAGAAATAAGAACCGATTTTTCTGCGCGTACCACCACGCTGCTTAAAAAAGTGTTTGCACTTCAAGATTAGAATCTTATGTCAAATCTGCTAAAAATAGTTGTTGCCGGCCCTATTCCAAGAGATACGATTTCAACTTATGAAAACGATATTATCATGCGCTATGGTTGTGTTACACATCCGGTGATTGCGCTATCTAAATTATTGGATGATGAAGGCGTTGTTGTGCCCGTAAGCAATATGCATAAGAAAGATGAGGATGGGATCACCTCTGAATTTGCTCCTTTTAAAAATATTGATCTCAGCGGAATCAACACTAAAGAAGACAGTGGCACAGTGATTCTTCTTGATTTTAAAGACCAAAATAATCGGGAGGAAAAACAACTGGCTTGTATGAATCCCATACGGCCGAAGCATATTAAAAAACATCTGGATGCAGCGGTTTTCGTTTTTGTTCCCATCACCGATTTTGAAATAAGCCTGAGCACCTTAAAACATATTAAAAAACACAGCGACGCAACCATCGTTTTTGATGCGCACGGTGCCACCACAGCTATGGATGTTAAAGGGCATCGCCATCGCAAATTTTGGGTAGATCGTGATGAGTGGCTTCCGTATATTGATGTTTTAAAAATGAATTTAGAAGAATCGCAATGCATGTCATTCGCGCGTGAATACGAGCGCGAGATTCCTTCAATTTATGACGAGAACGCAACAGAACATCTCGACGATCTTGCTATGCACGTTTTGAAAAAAGGCGTGTCGTATTTCTATGTCACCATGGACTCCAGGGGATGCATTCTGTATTCTATGGAAAATGACCAACTCAAAAAAGACTGGATCGCTTCGGTTAAAGTCGACAAAGTTGTGGATACTACAGGATGCGGAGACAGTTTTGCCGGCGGATTAGCTTATGGATTTGCTAAATATAACGATCCCATAAAAGCAGGTCAGTTTGCTAACATTTTAGGAGCTCGACGCACACAAGGAAAAGATTGGGATGTATTTAAAACTGCTGAAGAAACCGAAGAAATACGCAGGAACAGCTACTCTTAACTTAGCTACTTCATCTGAAATACCAAATCCTGAAAATAATCAAAGGCTTTTAGAAGCCTACTACCGTACCAACTGAAATACTCCCCATCTACACATAGAATTTGTGCTTCAGTCTGAGTTTCGAATTCAGCAATATGTTTTTCAGAGAACGGAAACGGCTCTGAAGAAAGCAATACATAATCTGCTTTTTTCAGCAGCTCTGAATCCACTTCAGGATATCTCGAATGTTCTTCTGCTATAGTATTTCTGAAACCGCAGGCTTCTAAAAGCACATTGATAAAGGTCACTCTTCCGGCAGCCATTAGCGGGTCTTTCCAAATAATATAAAGTACGCTGCGCACAGGCTCAGAAACCATTTTTGCTCTGAATTGCTCAAGTCGGTTTTTTACCGCTGTTACCAATGCTTCAGCTTGAGGTTTACAACGTAAAAGTGTTCCTAAGTCATCTACAAAACTGTAGAATGAATCAAAATCATTTATATCTGAAACATACACTGGAGCGATTTGTTCACAAGCCACAACAATTTCCTGAGTATTTTCTTCCTTATTACACAGGATAAAGTCAGGTTTTAGGGCTGCTATGCGATCGGCGTGAATGGACTTGGTTCCACCAACGATAGTTTTTTCCGTCCTAAGATTTTCTGGGTGTACACAAAATTTGGTCACTCCAACTAATCGATCACTCAACCCTAAATCTACCAATAATTCGGTGAGACTGGGAACGAGACAAACGATACATTTAGGAGTGTTTTTGAGCTTTATTTCACGGCCTAATTGATCTAGCATAGATCAAAAATACAGGTTTAACCGAGTTTTGCGAGATGCGAAGCCATTTGCTTTTGAAGACGTTCTGCTTCGGCAGCTGCGGCTTTTGCAAAATCTTCAGAAGAAGATGCATAAATAATTCCGCGAGAAGAATTGATGAGCAATCCGGCCTGATCATTCATTCCATATTTAAAAACCTCATCCATACTTCCGCCTTGCGCACCTACGCCTGGAACGAGCAAAAATGCATCCGGAATAATCTGACGAATATCCGCCAAGAATTCAGCCTTTGTTGCGCCTACTACATACATCAAGCGCTCGCTGTGCTCCCAAGTGGTTGACGTCGCCAAAACTTTTTTATAGAGCTCGGTTCCATCAATTTGCTGCGTTTGAAAATCGAAAGCTCCGGGATTAGATGTAAGCGCCAGCAATATGGTGAATTTCTCTTCAAAAGCCAGAAAAGGCTCTATAGAATCTTTTCCCATGTAAGGTGCTGTGGTCACCGAATCAAAACCAAGATCTTCAAAAAAAGCTTTAGCATATCTACTTGAGGTGTTCCCGATATCACCACGTTTTGCATCGGCGATCGTGAAAACATCAGGATGCTTCTCGTTTAAATAGTTTATCGTTTTTTCTAAAGACTCCCAGCCTTTTAATCCGTAAGCTTCGTAAAAGGCGGTATTGGGTTTATATGCCACCGCAATCTGATGCGTCGCATCAATGATCGCTTTATTGAATGCAAAAATGGGGTCATCTTCCTCGAGCAAGTGCTTAGGAATTTTATCTAGATCAGTGTCCAGTCCCACGCATAGAACAGATTGCTTTTTCTTTATTTGCTCAACAAGCGTATTGATGTTCAAAACGATAGATTTTAGTACGTTGAAAATTAAATTTGATCGCCGCCTTCCGCTAGTTTTTCGGTATTGCTTACCAGCTGTAATTCGTCTATAATTTTCTGAATATCTCCATCAATAATATTGGCCAAATCATAAAGCGTCAAGTTGATACGGTGATCAGTAACCCTTCCTTGCGGATAGTTATACGTACGTATTTTTGCACTTCGGTCTCCACTGGTTACCATTGACCCACGTTTTGCTGCATCTTCTTCCTGCTTCTTAGCAAGCTCTAAATCATAAAGACGCGAACGCAATACTTTAAACGCTTTCTCTTTGTTCTTATGCTGAGATTTTTGATCTTGACATTGCGCCACCAAACCTGTTGGCTCGTGTGTTAAACGCACCGCAGAATACGTCGTGTTTACCGACTGCCCACCAGGACCTGACGAACAGAAATAATCTATACGTACGTCTTTAGGATCAATTTCTACATCAAACTCTTCAGCTTCAGGAAATACCATAACGGTAGCCGCACTGGTGTGTACACGACCTTGTGTTTCGGTTTGTGGCACACGCTGTACGCGGTGTACTCCGGCTTCAAAGCGTAAGGTTCCGTAAACATCTTCACCGGTTACCTCAACCTGAATTTCTTTATATCCACCACTGGTTCCTTCACTGTAATCAATCGTACTGGTTCTCCAACCTTTGCTTTCGCAGTATTTCATATACATACGATACAGGTCTCCGGCAAAGATACTTGCTTCGTCCCCACCCGTTCCTGCTCTGATTTCCATCACAGCATTCTTTGCGTCTTCAGGATCTTTAGGCACCAGCATAAAACGAATTTTTTCTTCCAAAGCAGGCATGGCCTCCTTCGCCTCTTCTAGCTGAAGTTTTGCCATCTCGGTCATTTCAGGATCGCTACCATCGGCAATGATCTCTTCAGCTTCCTCAATACGCTGGGTATGCTTAATATAGTTCTCGCGCTCATCCATAAGTGCGCGTAAATCTTTGTATTCTTTATTTAATTCAACATAGCGCTTTTGATCGCTGATTATATCAGGCTGAATAATAAGATCGCTTACTTCGTCAAAGCGTTGTTTTATAAAGTTTAATCGTTCTAGCATAAGCATTTTTAATTGCTTGCGAATTTACATAAAAAAAAAGCGTTTTGCTGTTATTTTAATGGTGCGAAAAGCAATGTTTGGGAAGAAAGAATACTTCCGCAGCAATCTTAAGTTTATTCCGAATAGTCGGTGCTGTATTTACGCTCCCGATCTAAAAGTCCCGTATTTAAACCGTAGTTGATAAGTAAAAACAAAGACGTCACATAGGCTATTCGTTCTAAGTAGTACATTTCATAAATCGAAACGTAATATGCAAAACATGAAGCAACATCTGTGATCAACCAGCTGTACGCGAGAAAACAAAATATTATAGACCTGCGACTTCCTACACGGTAATAATAGTAAAGGGATGACAATAAAAGCGCAATAATAGCACTTCCAAAAATATAAAATGCATAGGTTATTCCCGGTTCTCTAAATTCTGGAGAGGCGATTTCCTCAAGCTGTACAAGCATAAAAGCAAAAGCGAATGTAAGCAGAGCTCCTACTAAAAGGGAAGGTGTTTGAAATTTGTATTTAATAAGCTTACGCCATTGCTTTATTAACAACAGAATATAGCTCAAAATACTGAACGCGAAAAAGTAATAATCGTAATCGTCTTGCTCATAATGGATATAAAAATAATCTCGAGCAACTAAAGCAATTAAAATAGCCACGACATACTTGTTACGCCCTGAAATAAAAAAGGTGTAGTAACTCAAAAAAAGACAGGTAGAAATAAGCCGCACGCCGCGCATAGGGATAGGAGAAAGAAAACTTATAGCCAAAATATTGAGTACCGCAATCACAACAGCGCAAAACACCAAACTGCTAAGTTTGAGCATCTTTTTCTCTGTTTTAAAATTATTTTGAATACGGCTCATAAAACCCGCTAAAAATTTTCTTCTGATACAAAAACCGGACTATAACGAGTCAAAGCCCCTGCAATACAGCACTTAAACTTAATTATTTTATTGAAATGAATGCAAATAATCTTACCAAAAAAGCCTTGTCAAATAAACAAGGCTTTAGAAGTAAAACAACTTTAAATTTAGAAGTCAGTCTGAAAAACATCTGCAGCATTAAATGCTCCGGTTTGCATAATTGTACTTGAATGACTTAGACCTAGCTGCGTCACAGCTGCACCATTAGAATCTCCTAGCTGCCTTGTTAAAGCATAGTTATCATCTCCCCATTGTGCTACTGTTGCGAAGTTAAGATCCCCAGAGGTTTGAACCGTATTAACATAATTGTCATCTCCTATTTGCTCTTGAAAAGAGGTTTGTGTAGAGAAATACTGCTGTGTATTTGCAAAATTGTTATCGCCTTCCTGATATTGACGTGAGTAGTTGTTGTCGTTACCTTGGTAAGCCACAACCTCATTATTATCACCTATAGAAGCTTGAAGCGCAAATTGATATTGTCCTCTTTGCGTTATAGTAGCGTCATTTGCATCACCATACTGCTCCTGCTGCGCAAAACCGATTTGAGAGGAAGCCCAGCCCGTATAGTCAACACCTTGCGTGATCGTTGCTGAATTTGTATTACCATTTTGAATTTGGTAAGCTGCATTATCATTCCCCCATTGGGTTAGTGTTACACTGTTTTGAGCCCCAGATTGATCAGAATAGCCATAATTAAAATCACCTACCTGCTCTACGGTAGCATCATTTTCTGTACCGTACTGATAAACATAATCCCCATTGACTGCTCCTTCCTGAGAAATTTCGGCAGTGTTTCCTTCAATTTGCTGTACAACCTGTGAAAAATTAGAATCACCCAGTTGGGAAATTGCCGCGTCATTTAAATTTCCATATTGATAAGAATACGCTGAGTTATAAGCTCCCTCTTGATCAACATCCAGAGTATTCTCATCACCTAATTGATATCCATAAGAATAGTTGTATGTACCTACTTGATACACCGCTCCAAGGTTAGCATTACCCTGCTGTTCTAAAGTACTCGAATTGCTCTGTGCAATTCCTGCTGCGGAGATTAAACTCGCACCTAATAAAAGAATAGAATTTTTCATAATTCAATTAATAATATATAAATGGTTAATAAATAATATACTTAGTTGACGGCCAGACGGCTGCTTAAAGGGGAGATATTCTAGGGAATCTTTAAAATAACTCAAATCCCCACCCATCAAGAAATTTTTCGACGAAAACGTTATATTTCAAGACAACCTGCACTTAAATATTTTATTATCAGATATTTGCAAATTGACTTAAGATTTTCATTAACTTAACCTTGATTTATTAACCATTTTAAAACCAAGTAATTATGAAAATCAAATCGCTTATTATGTTGGGCGCACTGAGCTTGCTCTTTTCGTGCCAAAATGAAGAACCTATCGCAGACCAGAAAGAAACTCTGGAACAAGAACTAGAAATTACGCCTGAAATCCTAAGTCAAATTGAAGCGCTGAGCTTGAATCCCGAGGATGTAGAAACCATTACAACAACTTTCCCTGACGGAAGCACGAGAACCAGCTTGCTGATCGAGGGAGATATCGCTATCAGTGCTGCAGAATTAGAAAGCATACGCCCTGTTGATATTAGCAACAAGCAATACCGCACCTATAATTTAGTAACTTCTCCCAGAGTTATCGAAGTAATTGGTTATACAGGCCTGGGCTTCAATCAAAATTTAACAGCACTGCAACAGGATGCACTTACCGAAGCTGTAGCAAATTATAATGATCTGAATTTAGGGCTAAGTTTCAATCTTACATTCACCAATGATCTTACCAACGCAGACATTATTGTATTTCAAAATCCTAATGGCGCTGCTGGTGGTGTTGCCGGTTTTCCTTCTGCAGGAAACCCTTATCTATATGTTCAGATCTATTCTGGTATGGAAAATTATAGTTTAGAAGTTAACACCCATGTTATGACGCACGAGATTGGTCATACCTTAGGACTTAGACATACTGACTGGTTTACGCGTCAGAGTTGTGGTCGACCTAGTTTTGGCGAACTTGCTAATCCTTCAGGGGCTGTTCATATCCCTGGAACTCCATATAGGTTGGATCCTAATTCTGTAATGCTCTCTTGTTTTGGTCTGAATGAGACCGGAGAATTTGGGAGATACGATATTGTAGCTCTTGAGTATCTATATTAAGATAAAAGGAAACTGCTTATTTATAGTAAGTAGTTTCCTTTTTTTCTACACATCTGTTTTTTTAAACAGGCACATTTTCTTCAATCAATTTTTCTTCTTTTAGTTCAGCCCATAGATCAGCAGGAATTTTTACTGAAAAAGAAGCTGCATTTGCTGCAGACTGTTCTGCGGTGCTCGCACCGGGAATTACAGAAGCGACAACAGGATGCGCTGCACAGAACTGCAATGCTACCGTACGTAAATCTACGTCATAGTTATTGACGATAGCGTTCATTTTCTCTCGCTTTTCTACCATGTCTTGAGGCATTTTTCCGCCATAGTTCCAGCGATCCCGATTGGCTAAGAATCCGGCGTTCAATGGACCTCCAATTACAGCGCTCACATCCTTCTTCTCCATCGCAGGAAAAACTTCATTCAACGCATTCTTATGTTCTGCTAAAGAATATTGAATCGCAACAAGCATCACATCAGGATCTGCCACTTCCAAGCATTTTAAAATGGGCTGTGGAGTATTTACGCCCATTCCCCAGCCTTTGATCAGGCCTTCTTCACGCATTTTGGTCAATTCAGGAAATGCTCCTTTTTGCGCGATCTCAAAATGTTTAACCCAATCTTTGCCTAAGTCTCCATTATCTGGGGATAAATCGTGAACAAAAACAATATCTAAAGAGGCTAAGCCCAAGCGATGTAGGCTATCTTCAACAGATTTACGTACTCCTTCAGCAGTGTAATCATAGTTATGCTTGAAGTTGAGCTTTCCCTCCCACAATAAATCTGGGTTTGGTGTAAAACCTGCATTAGGTTCCAGAACACGTCCTACTTTAGTTGAAATTAAAAAATCCTCCCGCTTTTGTTCAAACAAAAAATGTCCTAATCTACGTTCGCTAAGCCCCAAACCATACCACGGTGAAGTATCAAAATAACGTACGCCGTTATCCCAGGCCGCTTGAAGGGTTTGCGTAGTTGCCGCGTTAGAGTTCTTGTGAAAACCATTTCCAAAAGCAACTCCACCTATACCATGTATAGCAGGGAAATCTATTGGTGTTCGCGCCAAGCCTTGAGGTGCAGCAAAAGGAATTTTTGTTTCTGACCGTGCCGTATTAAAAGGTGCCGAAACCAAAGCTGCCGAAGCAAGTGCCGATTTTGTAATAAAGTTTCTTCGTGATGTCATAGCTTATATATTTTGATTTTTTGTTTTTTCGCAAACTGAAAAAGCATTAATGCTTTTTCAACCTGTTTATTAGAGCCGCGCTTTATAAGTTTTTTTCCTAAAGCAGCCGTAATCTTAAGCCTGTAGCTCTAAAACAAAATAACAACCGACAATTGAGATCGCTACTGTAAAAACCTATGAGGAGCCTGTAATTTCCCATCACAAAACACTATCATAAAATTAACAGAATGGAGCACTGATATGGCTTTTTAAGGGATCACAAACAGCCTGAAATTAAAAAAGTGGCTAGTTTGTTCAAACTAACCACTTTTCAACTTGTGACCCCGGAGGGATTCAGTATTTTTAATAAAACCCTAGAAAACAGCGTCTCTAAGCGATTTTCAAAATTTTTGCTTGTCGGATCGCTACCTTACGTTTTGATGCTATTTACCTGACATTCAATTCAAAGGTAGTATTTTCATCTAAAACAACAAGCCTATCAGCAAAAATGCTCATTTAAAATTATATTTCAACTAGTTCTTCAAAGTCCAATTTAATGAGTTCCCAAATTTCACCAAGTCACCCTTGATACACCCTATTAAATAAGATTTACCAAGCCCAGAAAAGTATCTCTCAGAATAGTCTTAATTTTTTCAAAATCTATACTACCATATGGGCATCGCTGAACAAATCAATATCAATAGACTCTCGATGACCAAGTTAGAAGACTCAACGAGTTATCTCCTACTCTATAAGATTATAATTCTTGAGATTTTCTTCAAAAGAGGGTAAATAACTTTTCTTGATCGATTGAACAATCTTCTTAACAGTCTGTCTCCCGTAAAATGCAAGAAGCTCTTGTATTTCTTTTCCGTTTCCGCGCTCAAGTACGCGTTGTATTACAGCACGCTTGTTTTTATCCCAATCTATCTGCTCTAATTGAGTATCCCAAAAGAGCGCTTTTCTAAAATGATTGAGGTTGGGAATTCTCCTATAGTTTGCCGCAATTTGTTGCTGCACATCATAGCTGGCTTGCAGGAGCATAAAGTAATCTGGCTGTACGCTAAAAACATCTCCCAGCTTAATAGAAAGTTTTGCATTTATGGCTCTTCGCCCGTTTAAAATTGCGCTAATGGTTTGTTTATGCTCATCAATAGTTCGCGCTAAATCACTTGCGGTAGTCCCGCGCTTTTTTAAAGCACGTTTTAAAACAGCTCCGGGATGAACACCCTTTATTTTATCCAGATCAGGTAGCATGGCAAAAACTTTCTGTAAAGATAGCAAATAAAGTAAACAAAAATGTTTACTAAAAGACCATATATGCAATTCTTCGAATAATCCGTTAAATTATGTAACGGGGTATTCTATTAATGAATAGCTTTTATTAGCCACTTATTTAATTCCACCATATTTTGCAGGAATTGGTTTTCCTTTAGATTCCATAGTCCACAAAAGACTAACGATCCACCAGCGTCCTTTATAATACGTTAATTGATAACTATTCACTCCTTTATCATCAACTCCCTTAGAGTCCTTTCCATAAAATGTCTGAAACACCTGAGCTATACCATTATATTCATCTACAACTTTATGGATTTCTTTTTCAAGATATCCTTCTTCATAGTAAGGATCTTTTAAAAGTGTCAGAAAATCGTCTAGTGAAACCGATTCAGCTTTTATAGAATCGGCAACTGTAAACTGGGCTGCTGGATGGAATAAATTCCGAACTGCTGCAGTATCCATTTTCTCCCCTTTTTCTATGCTTATTTCCTCAAGGAGTTCATTGATAATTCCATCAATAGATGTAACAGAACTATCTGATTGCTGCTGAGCTAAAGCATTAATGGAAATGCTTAGGAAAAGCAGTAAGTAAAAAGAATATTTCATAGTGTGTTTATTTTTCTTCGATTTTTATTATTCCATCCACCCAGTCTGGTAAATAAAGGCGCATTCCTGTTTTTGTTTCAATAGCGATCAACTTATTTCTTAATTGAACTGATGGCAGTCCAATAGCGCTTCTTGCCTTATTTATTTGCGAGATATTCGATATGTTAGGAGGTATAAGATAACCGTAGGAGGACTCCTTCCATTCTGAGGTAACTGCTTTCTTCCAATCTTCGGGCAATGCAATTTCATATGGAGAGATATAGCCTTCTTTTAGGAATTGCATCAATTTTGGCTTTATAAAATCAAATAGGGTATCTTCTCTTACATATGCAACTCCTTGAGAATTGTGGTGACTCAAAATAGTTGAAACCCAGAAATCATTTCCTATGAGAAACTCCCCAGGATACCCCTTGCGTTCTATGATATCGATTAAATCGGACAGTTGTTTTTCACTATGTTCAGGAAAATTTTCTGAAATGAATTTTTCTTGTTCTTTCTCATCTTCTATAACATAGGCTTTATACGCAAGTTTCTGATCCTTTTCGATCATTGCGTGAACGCTACTTCTAATAGTGGTATCTATGCTATTTAAGAATTGATCGTGTAAGTGTTCATAGTGTTCTTCTATCAGCTCCCAATCAGAAGCAAGTAGGTGTTTTGCCAGGAATGTATGCTCTTTGAGGTGACCCAACTCCCAGCCATTAGAAATCCCTTTTTTAATGTAAATTAATCCTTTCTCCTTTTCTCCAATTAAGAAAGAAAGTTGAGCAGCGACTTTATAGTCACGAAGAAAAATGAAATCATACTGATTAAATAACTTTTCATAACGAATCAATGCTTCCTCATATTTTTCTAGACTAATTAATGTTTCTGCTGCTATAATTTCTGAATGATATTGCGTGTAATCATTAGTCTTATTTTCAACCTTATCACAAGCATTCAAAATACATAAAAGGCCAAAGAGAATAATCAAGTATCTAATTTTCATAATTAAACTATCGTCAAATATTCTTTTTATTTTAAGCGCTCTACGATAAGAGACGAAAACAGATTCACACCTGTTTTTATACAGCTTTCATCCACTGCAAAATTGGGTGAATGGGTTTGCGCAATAATGCCTTTTTCGTAATTAGAACCTCCCATAAAAAAATATACACTGGGCACTTTAGGCTGAAAAAATGCAAAATCATCGCTTCTACCATCGGCAACAACACCATACATGCGAAGCACTTTATCCTTTCCATAAATTGTCGATAACTGAGCTAAACAGGCATTAACCAATTTTTCATTATTATCTAAAGTTGGAAATACATCAACCAATTCGGATTTTATTAGTTTATCTGCATATGGAGAGGCAAGTATTTGGTTTTTAAGGTTCGGTATAGCGGAATCCCGCTGCTTTTTATCGCTAAAACTTAAAAAAGCTCGTATTTCCACCTTATTTTCTGTTTCCGCTATGCTAAAGTTGTTCTTCTCGACCGTGGTAAAATTTTTGTAGATTGAATTTGGTGCAGCAATCCCTAGTTCCGGATCGCCCATGTTTTGCATGTTCCAAAATTCACTTTCAGGAGCAACATTCTCAAGCCCCCTTATCTGACGTTTTGCAAAAGCGATCAATGCTTCATTATCTGTTACGTTTTGAAAACTAAGATGAATCTGCTTATAATCAGAAAACATTTCCTCTGATTTTGTAGCAATGGTTCCGGCGGGAAAAGGAGTAACATGCATCGCATACATCTCTTCTGGGTGGATAATATCAAACAAGCCATCATCTATCATAGCCAACGCCCCTTTTATATTTTCTTCTGAAGGTTGAAAAACAAAGTATACGGTACCTTCCAACTGTTCTTTTTGGCTGGACAATACATTAGCGATACCTAAAGCAACTGCGGTATGCACATCATGTCCGCAAATATGACGAACTCCTTCGTTTCTGGATTTAAAATCGACGACATCGGGAGCTTTTGAGGGCATGGCATCAATATCTGCACGCCAGGCTATTTTTTTGCCCGGTTTTGCTCCTTTCAAAATTCCCACTACACCATATCCACCAATATTAGTTTTTACCTCAAGTCCAAGGCCAATCAAATACTCAGCGATTTTCTCAGATGTTCTTTTCTCCTCCCCACTGATTTCCGGATACCTATGCAAATCCCTACGAATGTTGATCAGACTGTCAAAAATTTGAGCTGTTTGTTTTTGAATATCCTGATGGATGCGTTCTGGTGTATTTTGACCGAAGGCGGAAATAGATATTAAGACAAAAAAGAATACACTTAATAAATCGCGTAACGTTTTAGACTTCATTTTGTTATGCTTTGATTGATGTAACAAAAATGCAAACGAATAGTGATCCCTACCTGTCACATATGTGACAAAATCAGTTCTTGGCAAGTTTTCTTCGTATTCTACTCAGGGATTGTCTTTCTACACCCAGAAAAGAAGATAGATCCGTTAAACTGATGCGCTGGATCAGATCTGGATTTTCATTAATGAATTTCAAGTACCTTTCTTCTGCAGTATTAAACAAAAAACTCTCAACTCTATCATTCAAAATAGTCAAAACCATCTCTGCAATAAGCCTGCCTTGCATTTCACTATTCTTGAATCGTTTATAGCTTTCCATTATCGATGAATACGGCAGACGTACAACTGTAGTTGGCTCTAAGCATTTAAAGTAATACTTGGTAGGTATTTGTCTTAAATAAGCAGGATAATCGGTAACATAAGCGCACTCCTTGGTGAATCCTGTAGTTATAGCGTTGCCTTTTTCATTTATATAATACCTTCGAATAAGGCCTTCACAAATAAAACACATATGCGACTGAACTTCTCCGGCTTTTAAAAAGTAATCTCCTTTCTCAAAAGATGCTACAGACAAATGCATTTTAAAGAATTCCTTTTCCTTCTTTGTAGCATAGGTTAATTGGTTTAAATATAAATCGAAGTATTGCTTATGGGTTTCTGTCATTTTGAGTGTATTCTAAACATATACATTGACACTAAAGATATGCATATCTCCAAAATTGACAGATTATCAATTGTTTATAGGATCATTGCAAACGAGAAAACCGGCGTTGAGGTAATGTACTGTATCCCTCATCTCATAGATTGGCATAGCCTTTCAGACTCTAAGAAACCAAACGGTGTAGCTATTCTAGAACAGGTTAAGAGACCTAAAGCTCCCCGTAAATCACCTCAGGGCAAGACTAGGGGAATGAAACCCTTTTATCGAGACGAATGAAGCACGATGAAACCACACTGAATCCACAGTGAGTCCACACTGCAACCACAGTTTACCACACTTTTTGTAGGTGAGTGTAGGTATATCATAGAAATAATGAAGGAGCATATAGTGTTATCCTTACTTGTGGCCTACTATATTAAAGGGTTCGGGTTCAAAAGGAAGTTTACAGTATCGGTTCGATTTGCACCAGTTGTTTCTGTTTGTTTTGTGCCATTTTAAAGATCAAGTAAATACTATCCTATAGTTTAAACGAAGTGATATGCACAACACATTTAATCTAATGGAACTGCCTGTAATTATTTTTGTGCTCTGGCTTTACTTATTTTCAATTCGGTTGCTACTTTTTTCTCAATTTCCCTTTGCTTGAAATCAAACCAATCTTGTCTAAAATGTGACTGGTCAATTTTATTCTTAAAATTCTGAAATGGTTTCTTGTTTTCTAATACATTTCCCAATTCTGCCTTAAGATTTTGGTCAGTTAATTGGTGTACAAATAATTCCATAATTTTAAAGGACTCATAACTTTCCAAAACATCAAATTTTATAAAATCTGTTTTGTTATTTTCTATCCGTGTAAAGTCCTCTTCAAAAGCCTTTGTAAAGTCATCGTGGTCTGACACGTAAATATTCCTTGGGATTGCAATAACCTCATCTGTTTTCACATTCAAATAGCAATCACATCCGCAATCCAATTCCTGCGCAATATTTTTGATGATATTTTGTTTAAGATTACCCAAAAAAGCAACCGTATTTATCTTCTTTAATTACCTTAATCATTTGGTCCAAGTGCGTTGATTTGGGGAAAGGTTCATAAAGTTCCCATTTCCCACTTGCCCGCATCCAATATAAATTCCATTCTTTTCTGGACTTATAAAATCTGATTTTAGCAAATTCAATAGTTTGTAGCTCTTCCGGATTGTCCCAAAAAGGTCTGATTTCATAAAGAATTGCAACTTTGCCATCGTAAGAATATCCAAAATCCAATTGCTCACGTGTTGTTTTATCTTCGGGTCGCAATGACTCCACATATTTTTTTACTGTAGATTCATTGATATCGATTGCTGTACCCATCCATTCTATTTTTTACCTTGCACACTATGCATGGGATCTATGAGACCCCCTAGTAATAGCTTAAAAGTAATTGAAGTCGCGGCGATATCCAACAAAAAACTGCATATAAGGATCTCAGACAAAATCTTGATGATTATTGGGACCTTTCAACCAAAACAAGCGTTCATTCTGGACTCTGGTTCTACAAACGAATACAGGCGTGTTGATCACATGAACGCCAATTATAAATTTTATAAATATTAAATGTTATTGTATATTTACAATAGACAACACGTAAATATCCAATAATGGAAACTAAAGCAAAAACAGCAGGTTCAAATAAAAAACAAGGTTCAGTAAAAGTCAAAGATGCTAGAAAGGCTGTAGAATCGGTTAAGTTCAGTAAATTCTCCCCATCTTGGGTTGTTGTGCATTCCAAAGACGCTCCTGGATATAAAATGGAACTAATAGGCCGTATTAGAGAAGGTGTTAAAAAATCAGATTGGAAACAATTGATTCAATACACAGATTCTACAGAAAAAGAGTTTGAAAATATTCTTCCTGCATCTATAAGTAGTATGCAAAAGAAAACTGTTTATGGAAAAGAAATATCAGAACGTATTTATGAATTAGCTCGATTATTTGGGTTAGGTTATGAGGTTTTTGATTCCAAAGAAGACTTTAAAAAATGGTTGATTACTCCATCAAGGACTCTTGGAGGTAAAATTCCATTTGAGCTACTTGATAGTAGTTTTGGCTTTGAAATGGTAGAAAATGAAATTGTTAGGATTCAATATAATGTTTATAGCTAATGATTGTTTACAGAGTAGCTAATGTAAAATATAAAGACTCAACATTATCAGGAATTGGTGCTGAAAAAGTTGGTGGAAGATGGAATTCAGTTGGTACTAGAGCAGTTTATTGTTCAGAAAATATTTCATTAGCTTTATTAGAGTATTATGTTCATTCTGAAAACATTGCATACCTACCTAAAAAAATATTGATTGCAAAAATTAAGTTTCCAGATGAGTTTGTGATAGAAGAACTAGATGAGTTACCTGAAAGATGGAGTCAATATCCATATTCTTCGAAAACAACAAAGGTTTTTACAGAAGTAGCAAAAGACAGAAATAGATTTGCTTTAAAGGTACCATCTACAATTGTTAGTCTTGAATCAAATATCATTTTAAATCCTTTATTTAAAGAATTTGGAAAAGTTCAAATAGTAGAGTTCATCGAATTGCCAATTGATGACAGGTTAAAAAAAGAAAAACATTAATACTATATCCACAAGGTTGATAATTACTGCCAATGGCAGTGGATTTACAAAACTATCTGTTTCTTGTTTAAAAGTAGTTAAAGAGGCCTCGATATCCACCAGTATAAAAAACTTTCCCAACCCCCTCACACCAAAATAAGCAAAACCCGTAGAGCGGAGACCGACAGAATCCAGATAATTATCGAGACGGTTCAATAAAACAGCCTTGATTCTGAGTTTCCATCATACTAATGCAAACAGGCTGAAACCACCATACCAACGTAGAGATTGGGTAGGTTTCCTTACTCCGTTATTCTGTTTTTCAAATCCATTTGACCATGTAAAATTCTCGTGATTTCGATTGGACGGTCAATTCTTTTTCGGTAAAAAAATGATGTGTAGATTTGCTTTTAATCCGTAAAGCTCAGATTTGACCCCATCATAGTTCTTCCCCAGTTCTGGATTATTAGCTATATCTTGACAAAGATCAAGAAGCATATCATAATAGCTGTCAGCTTGATTCTCCGACCAGTTTTCGCACGTATATTCCCAGATTCCATTTAAATCAGCTACGGCTTTGTTGGTCAGTTCGTAGCTAACCATTATTTCTGCGTTTTGCTTTTAATTCCTCAAGATTTTTTTTTGGGTCAAAATCGTGAGCAATCCCACTATCAATCCCTTCTTGAATAGCATTTCGTAACGCAATTGCTTTGCTTCCTTCATTTTCTAATAGGCGTAGTCCAGCACGTATTACTTCGCTCACATTTTTGTATCGCCCAGCAGAAACTTGGGTTTGTACAAACTCGTCAAAATAATTCCCTAATGATATCGATGTGTTTTTCATAACGTTTTAATTCATTTAAATATACCAATTTTTGGTAAAATGAAAATTGTAGACCTGCAGCTTGTTTCTGCTTACGCTACTTTCATTTTTAGGATAAACTGCCTCATGGCAGGCCCAAGAGGCAAGGGTTGGAAACGAATTTTTAATTTCAAGGCAAGCTTCGGAGTATTAAACCCTTTGGCGACGCCAATAAAAATGACCGTGTAAGAAGTATATGGATCAATGCTAACGCACTACCACCCTTTTTATCAACAAACTAAAACAAGAAAACCGCTTAGTCTCGAAGCTTCAGGAGGCTTATTTAAGTTTATAATGTTATGTTTTACAGTTTTGTGCAACGGTTAGTGTTATTAGCAAACGGCTTTTTATTCTATTCGTTTGTATTCAAGTCGATTTTTCCAAGTTCGACCATCTAAAAATGCTAGTATTAAAAAGGCTCCTGACCTGTGATTGGAATAATCCAAAATCAGATTTTCGTTTTCAGATTTGCTCAATCTCGTTCGTTTAATATCAATCGCTCCAGCAATATAGGGAACTAATAGAAATCCAGTATTCTTATTTTTTAAATATAAAAATCCGTCTTTTTTAAGTTTTGCGTTAAGCGTTCTTTCTCTAAAAACAGTATCGTTTTCAATGTAGCTTATTCGAACCCTTTTTTTATTTAAAACCTTAAGTCCGAATTTGTAGTTTTTAAGACTGTCAAGATGTAACGTGTCCTTGATTAGTTTTCGGTCGATTTCTTGAAGAAAATTATTTCCAGTCCACATTTGTCGGTCAAACTTTTTGAAGGCAGTATCATAGTCAATTTGTTTGATATCATAAACTCCATCTAATTCCGATAAGTTTGATTCATTTAGCGGATATGGATTGGTTAAATCCTTATCAAAGGAAGCGCAACCTTGAAGAAGTAAAAACGTAATTAAGTAGTAAAATAAATTTCTCATTCAGAACTTTATTAAAGGTTGCACAACCGCACGGTTATGAGTAATTGCGAGGTTTAGCACTTAACTTTGTAAGTTTATTCTAAACTGAAAATCCGCGAGGATTTTAACGCAGTTCTTTGTTTGCTACTGGCTTTATTCATTTAATTTTATCTCATATCGCTTTGAATTCACGCGCTCAAATAAATCAGCAACTTTTTCTTTTTCCGTAAAGATTCTTGTTTCTTTTCCACTGCGAATGATTCGCAATTCTTTTAGGTTTTCAGCCAACTCTTGTCTTTTATATTCAGATTGCGGACTGTAGTTTCCAATCCATCCTAATTTTAAGGCTTGCCCTTTTTTTAATCTACAAGAAACCAGCTTTTTGGTCAAATCAATAATCAATCCCGAACTTTTAATTTCCTTAAGTTTTGACAGCCAATTCGATTCCATCATTTCTGGATTAGAAACAAACCCTCCGAATACACTTTGTTCAATAAATTGGTATTCAATAATTACTATTTCTTCACTTGCATTGTAAATAAAGAATTCCGTTTTTATTGAGCAACTCGTTAAGGTCAGAAACAATATCAGTATTAACTTTCTCATTTTTTCAGCTTGCAGCTAACGGTTTGGCTATGCCCAGTGTCCCGAAGGGCATTGCGTGTAGGTGTTATTGTAACCAGTTTTTAATTCCATATTCCATTTGATTCAGTCAGAATCATTGGATCTTTATCTGTAATTAATATTGTTTGTTCGTGTTGCGTTACAAAGCCTCCTTTGTTTCCTATTAGAGTCCAGCCGTCATTCAATTCAACCGCAATTGTTGAGTTTGTTGAAATAAAAGTTTCTATTGCAACAGTTGTGTTTTTTTTAAATCTTTCTCGATTGGTTCTAACTCTATAATTTAAAATGTTTTCTGGTTCTTCGTGTAAGCTTCTACCAACTCCGTGACCAGCCAAATTTTTTATTACTTTAAAGCCTGATTTTTTAGCCTCCGTTTCTATTAAATATCCGATTTCAGAAATTTTAACTCCACCTTTGATATTTTTAATTGCTTTACGTAAAATATCTTTAGAAGCATTTACAAGAGGTTGGTGGTTATGAATATCTTTTCCTAGAACAAAAGAACCTCCGTTGTCAGACCAAAATCCATTTAATTCAGCTGATACATCAATATTAATCAAATCGCCTTCTTTTAATATTTTTTTATCAGATGGTATTCCGTGAGCAGCTTCTTTATTTACACTTATACAAGTGAATCCAGGAAAACCATAAGTTTCAAAAGGTGCTGATTTAGCTCCATAACTTTTTAAAATTTCACCTCCATAAAGGTCTAATTCTTTAGTTGTCATTCCAACTTTAGCATATTCTCTCATCAATTTTAGTGTAGTACCAACAACTTCACTAATTTTTTTCATTCCTATTAATTCTGATTCTTTTGTTATCGACATTTTTTTGTTTTAATTGGCTACAACGGCAGTGGTTCTACAAAACCACCTGTTTATGTTTTTAAAAGTAATTGAAGTGTATGCGATATCCAAAAGTAACATATAAGCTTCTGTGTGGAATTACTACATTAGACTGGACATAGAGTTGAATGAATATTATTGCAAGTTGTTAACTTAGCAATCATGAGACG
>NZ_JAYMEI010000019.1:0-73347 GCF_037029365.1 Leeuwenhoekiella sp. CH_XMU1409-2
GAAAGTTCACCCATCCTTTTCTTTTGGAAAATTAATTCAAAATCATTTTACAAACCTAAGAGCCGACAAAGGCAGGCCTCGGCATATTTAACCCTTAGGGGTGCCAATAAAAAGCCTTGAGACATCGTGCTCAAGGCTTTTTCATAAGTAGGATCAAGTATATACTATCCAGAGCTGATTTAATCGCTGAGTAATCCGCGAGAAATCACAATTTTTTGAATTTCTGAAGTTCCTTCATAAATCTGTGTGATCTTGGCATCACGCATAAGACGTTCTACGTGATACTCTTTTACAAAACCATTGCCGCCGTGAACCTGTACTGCTTCGACAGTGACATCCATTGCTACTTTTGAGGCGTGTAGCTTTGCCATGGCGCTCGAAATATCGTAGTTATTTCCTTGATCTTTATCCCAGGCTGCTTTCATCACCATATGACGGGCCGCTTCGATCTCAACCTGCATATCGGCCAACTTGAATGCGATAGCTTGGTGATTACAAATTTCGGTACCAAAAGCTTTACGCACTTTTGAATAGTCACGGGCAAGCTCAAAAGCGCCTGCTGCGATCCCAAGTGCCTGAGCCGCAATACCAATGCGTCCACCGCTTAGCGTTTTCATAGCAAATTTAAAACCGAAGCCATCTTCCCCAATTCTATTTTCTTTAGGTACTTTTACGTCGTTAAAGATGAGGGAATGTGTGTCGCTTCCACGAATTCCTAATTTTTGTTCTTTAGGTCCTATCTCAAAACCTTCCCAACCCTTTTCAACGATAAATGCGTTGATGCCGCGGTGTTTCTTTTCTTTATCGGTTTGTGCGATCACAAGATAATAATCTGCAGAGCCGCCATTGGTAATCCAGTTTTTGGTTCCGTTAAGAATATAATGATCGCCTTGATCTATGGCAGTGGTTTTTTGAGAAGTAGCATCACTACCGGCTTCGGGCTCACTCAAACAGAAAGCTCCTAGTTTTTCACCTGTAGTTAATTTGGAAAGGTATTTTTCTTTTTGAGCTTGAGAGCCATAAGTGGCTAAACCATAATTTACGAGACTGTTATTTACCGAAACGATTACCGATGCTGAGGCGTCTATCTTCGATAATTCTTCCATTACCAAAACATACGAGATCGTGTCCATGCCACCGCCGCCAAACTCGGTAGGAGCCATCATGCCTAAAAAGCCCATATCTCCCATCTTTTTGATCAATTCTTTTGGGAAATGTTGCTTCTCATCGCGCTCTATAACGCCCGGTAACAGTTCATTTTGAGCAAACTCACGAGCGGCGTCGCGTATCATTATATGCTCTTCGCTTAAACTAAAGTCCATATTAACTTGTGCTTTTAAATTGTACTATATCGTTTTCTTAACTTATCGGCTTTTTTGAATAAAATAAGATAGTAACAAGCAATTTACTATGCTTGCATAATATTTGGTAAAATAAACGAATTTATTTATAGAAAATTCAAAAAGTAATGATAAATATGCTGTAATTTAAATAATCTTTATAATTACAGCTAGTTTTTAAGGATAACCGCAATTAATTTTATGAATTCAACTACATATTTGATGCTCGGTGTTATGAGTGGGACCTCTCTCGACGGGGTTGATCTGGCTTATGTGCGTTTCACTAAAACGCAAAACTGGGAGTATGAGTTGCTTGCTTGTGAGACTGTGGCCTATGATGAGGATTGGGTAGCGCGTTTGCGGGATGCAGTAGCATTTTCTAAAGATGAGCTGGTTGATTTAGATAGGGAATACACCGCATATTTAGCGCAATTGATCCAAGACTTTAGCGCTAGAAATCCGTTAAAGCACATAGATGCGATCGCTTCTCACGGTCATACCATTCTGCATCAGCCGGCAAAGAGGCTTACCTATCAAATAGGTAATCGTTCGGAGCTGGCAAGGCTTTGCGAGAAACTTGTGGTTTGTGATTTTAGAGTAGAAGATGTTGCTTTAGGTGGTCAAGGTGCGCCCTTGGTACCTATTGGAGACCAACTTTTATTTCATAAATACGATGCGTGTTTAAATATTGGTGGTTTCGCTAATTTATCTTTTCAGAATGGGGAAGAGCGTATCGCTTTTGATATTTGTCCGGCGAATATTGTGCTCAATCAGTTAACGCGTGAACTCGGAGAACCTTTTGATCGTGATGGCGCTATTGCGCGTAAGGGAACCGTGAGTCCAGAACTGCTGGCTGCACTTAACGAACTACCTTTTTATAAAGAAGCCGCTCCAAAATCTTTAGGCCTAGAATGGGTTAAGGCCGAAATTTTTCCTATACTTCAAACCTATGAGATTTCGGTAGAAGATAAGATTGCGACGTTTACAGCGCATATAAGTGTGCAGCTGGCTGAAGCTTTTAAGCAGTTGACTTCCAAGAAAAATGGAATATTAGTTACCGGTGGCGGTGCCTACAATACCTATTTGATAGAAAGTACTCAAAAGTTGATGCAAAACACACTTTTTATTCCAAAAGCGAAGCTTATAGAATTTAAAGAAGCACTCATTTTTGCGTTTATGGGAGTCTTGCGCTTGCGCAATACTAATAATGTATTAAAGTGTGTGACAGGTGCTTCAAAAGATCATTGTGCAGGTTTACTGTATTCACCTTAAATTAATATGAAAACGATAGGGAAAACCACCTAAGTCGTTATATTTGCTAACCCTCTAGATTATTTGATGAAAGATTTACTAAAACGTTACGAGAATAAAGAGCCTGAAATTGTATTTCACTGGAACGATCCCGAGACCGAAGCCGAAGGCTGGACGGTGATTAATTCGCTTAGAGGCGGAGCAGCCGGTGGAGGAACGCGTATGCGTGTGGGACTTGATCGAAACGAAGTTTTATCACTTGCCAAAACGATGGAGGTGAAGTTTACCGTGTCTGGCCCGGCGATTGGCGGAGCTAAGAGCGGAATTAATTTCGATCCTTCAGACCCCAGAAAAAAAGGAGTGCTTGAGCGCTGGTATGCAGCTGTTTCTCCTTTGCTGAAAAGTTACTACGGAACCGGGGGAGATCTCAATGTAGATGAAATTCACGAAGTGATTCCGATTACCGAAGAAAGCGGAGTGTGGCATCCACAAGAAGGAGTCTTCAACGGGCATTTTAAACCTACCGAAGCCGATAAGATCAATCGCATAGGTCAGCTGCGTCAAGGCGTGATTAAGGTGCTTGAAAATTCAGCATTTTCTCCAGATGTTTCCAGAAAGTATACCGTTGCAGATATGATCACCGGTTATGGGGTTGCTGAAGCTGCACGTCATTTTTATGATATTTACGGAGGAAATTTAGAAGGGAAGCGTGCCGTAATCCAGGGTTTTGGTAATGTAGGTTCTGCAGCAGCGTACTATTTGGCGCAACAAGGAGCGAAGATCGTTGGGATCATTGATGCCGGTGGCGGACTTATAAATGAAGAAGGTTTTTCTTTTGAGGAAATAAAAGATTTGTTCTTGAATAAAAAGGGCAATAAATTGGTAGCCGAGAATCTCATTTCTTTTGAAGAGGTAAATAAGCGCATTTGGGAAATTAAAACAGAGATTTTTGCTCCCTGTGCAGCTTCAAGATTAGTGACTCAGGCACAAATCGATACGATGATCGAAGCAGGATTAGAAGTCATTTCTTGCGGAGCAAATGTACCCTTTGCAGATAAAGAGATTTTCTTTGGCCCCATAATGGAGCATACCGATTCAAAAGTTTCGGTGATTCCTGATTTTATATCAAACTGTGGGATGGCTCGCGTTTTTGCTTATTTTATGGAGCGTCGTGTACAAATGACCGATGAGGCTATTTTCAACGATACGTCCCTGACGATAAAGAATGCAATAGAAAAAACATATAAACACAACAGCAGTAAGCAAAATTTGAGTAAAACTGCTTTTGAGCTTGCGTTACAGCAGCTCGTTTAATTTTAATAGAAATAATTAACCAACAAACAAATACAAATGTTAAAGTACTTTTTGGGTAGTAGCCCACGCTGGTTTAAGATGGCAATGATTGCTTTCTTGATATTTAATGTCATCTCTTACTATGTTTTAGGACCTATGGTAACCGCTTGGCTTTTTATAGGTGAATTTATTTTTACCCTGGCAATGGCCTTAAAATGCTATCCTTTACAATCTGGAGGTATCTTAGCTTTAGAAGCCTTGATCCTTGGGCTTACCAGTCCTGAAGCAGCGTATGAAGAAGTAGATCAAAACCTAGAAGTGGTGTTATTACTGGTATTTATGGTTGCCGGTATCTACTTTATGAAGCCTATGCTGATGTACATCTTCTCCAAGGTGTTTACTAAAATTAAGTCTAAGGTAGTGTTATCTATGCTGTTTGTTTTTCTTGCAGCAGTGCTTTCAGCCTTTTTAGATGCATTAACCGTAACCGCAGTTTTGATTAGTGTTGCAGTTGGATTCTATGGTGTATATCATAAAATTCACTCAATGGAAAACGCCGACTATGACGCCGACAGCATACCTGATAGGGAAGCGCTGAGTGGGGAAACGCTCGAGCAGTTTAGAGGTTTCTTACGTAGTTTGATTATGCACGGTGTTGTAGGTACTGCTCTTGGTGGTGTGTGTACACTGGTAGGAGAACCGCAAAACTTATTGATCGGTGAAAAAATGGGCTGGGAATTCATTGAGTTTTTTGAGCGTATGGCGCCAATTACAATTCCTGTTTTAGTGTGTGGTTTGCTTACAACCTTTATTCTTGAAAAGACTAAACTATTTGGTTTTGGAGATAAGCTTCCTGATGTAGCCCGTACTATTATAGAAAACTATACCGCTGAAGTTGATGAGAAAAGAACACCAAAGGAATCCTTCGGTCTTTGGATTCAAGGTATTTCAGCAATTCTTTTAATTCTTAGTTTGGCATTACACTTAGCTCCGGTAGGATTTATCGGTTTATTCTTAATTGTAGTTCAAACGGCATTTATGGGTATTACAGACGAGCACAGTTTAGGTAAGGCTTTTGAAGAAGCGCTTCCGTTTACGGCACTTTTAGTAGTATTCTTTGTAGTGGTTGCGATGATTCACGACCAACATTTGTTTACTCCGATTATTGAGTATGTACTTGAGATGGATCCTGATAGCCAGCCTTCTATGTTCTACTTAGCAAACGGAATTTTATCTATGATCAGTGATAACGTATTTGTGGCTACCGTATATATCAATGAAGTTGAATTAGCCTTTGATGCGGGGAATATCACCCGTGAGCAATTCAATCACTTAGCGGTAGCGATCAATACAGGTACTAACCTTCCTAGTGTGGCAACGCCTAACGGTCAGGCAGCATTTTTATTCTTATTAACTTCCTCATTGGCTCCGTTAATCAATCTTTCTTACGGAAGAATGGTAAAAATGGCACTTCCGTATACTATTGTATTAGGAGGTGTAGGATTGCTTGGAGTGTATATGTTCTTATAGAATTTTATAAAACGAATATTCAGGCATATAATTTAAAACGCTTTTGCACGTTAACTTCATAACTAATTAAGAAAACTATGCTTACACTCTTGTTGCAAGAAGGTGCTGAAAACTTACCATCACTTGCTGCCGAAGAAGAACCGGTAGAAAAGACGTTATCGCTTTTTGATCTATTGATGAGCGGTGGATTACCGGGGCAGATTATTATACTCGTGCTTTTTGTGCTGCTTTTTGTAGCGATCTATATCTATTTTGAACGTTTATTTGCGATTAAAGCTGCATCCGGAATGGATAGCAACTTTATGAATCAAATTAAAGACAACGTCGCTAACGGTAAGATCGAAGCAGCAAAAGTGCTTTGTGCACAGCAAAACAGTCCGGTTTCAAGATTAACCGCAAAAGGCATCAGCCGAATCGGGAGTCCGTTAGAAGATATCAATACAGCAATCGAGAACTCAGGACGTCTTGAAGTCTATCGTCTGGAGAAAAACGTAAGTGTATTGGCTACAATTGCCGGTGCTGCGCCTATGATTGGATTTTTAGGAACGGTGATCGGGATGGTACTTGCTTTTCATCAATTGGCAACCAGCAGCGGTCAGGCAGAAATGGGTAACCTTGCAGAAGGTATTTATACAGCGATGACGACAACCGTTGCAGGTCTTATCGTAGGTATTATCGCCTATATTGGATACAATCACTTGGTCGTGCGCACAGACAAAGTGGTGCATCAGATGGAAGCTACAGCGGTTGATTTCTTAGATATGTTAAACGAACCGGTTTAGTATGAACCTACGCGGAAGAAATAAAGTAAGTCCGGAATTTAGTATGAGTTCCATGACAGATATTGTATTTCTGTTGTTGGTATTCTTTCTGCTAACTTCTCCTGCCATTACACCAGATGCGCTTGACCTTATTTTGCCAAAGGCGAAAGGAAAAACGAGTAACCAGCAAAATCTTTCAGTAAGTATTACTAAGGATCTGGATATTTATGTGAATAAAGAACGCGTTTTGCCTAACAACTTAGAATCGTTTATCAAAAGTGAACTTTCAGGGGTTGAAGAGCCTACCATTATTTTAAGAGCAGAAGAAGGTGTTCCTATTGAAGAAGCTGTTTCGGTAATGGATATTGCCAATCGCAATAAATATAAAATCGTTCTGGCTGTAAGGCCTAACTAATACAAAACCGAATCAAATACATCATTTGGTTCGGTTTTTGAATTTCAGTATTCCTAAAACTATGGCGTCTTGAGCTTTTTAGATACAAAACATAAACGCAAATCATTTACATTAACAAGCATCATCTATGCCTTGTTTTTGATTTTGTTGTTTTTTGCCGGACTCACTTATCTAGACCCACCGCCAGAAAGTGGAATTGCTATAAATTTTGGAACTTCAGATGTAGGTTCAGGTAATATTCAGCCGCAAGCTGCAGTTGAATCTGCTCCGCGAAACACCACGCCAGAACCACCTCAAGTAGAAAAAGCACCTGAAGTGAAAGAGGAGGTAGTGACGCAAGAAACCGAAGAAGCGCCGGTTATCAAAGAAGAGCCTAAAAAGGAAGAGAAAAAGCCGGTTGAAGAGCAGCCTAAGAAAACCGAAACCAAACCGGTTGAGGCAAAAAAACCTGACCCTAAACCAGATAAATCTACTACAGATGCTTTGTCTAGTATTTTAAACGGACCCAAAAGCTCGGGAACAGAACGAGGAGGTGAAGGTAATGACAATCAGGCCGGAGATAAAGGAGACCCTAACGGCGATCCTAATGCTTCAAGTTATTACGGTAACGGTAAAGGTCTTGATGGCGACGGAAACTATCAACTCGGCGGTCGTAAGGCTTTGAGTAAACCAAAACGCGTTCAAGATTGTAATGAAGCCGGAATCGTGGTCGTGAGTATTGAGGTAGATCGTAACGGAAATGTGATCAAAGCAACGCCAGGAGTGCGTGGAACAACCAACAACAGCCGGTGTTTGCTTGATCCTGCAAAAGCTGCTGCATTGGCTACCAAATTCAATCCGGACTCTGATGCACCTTCACGACAAATCGGTAAGATCGTATATAAGTTTAGTCTTTCAGAATAATGAACTATCAGCAGACGCTGCAGTATATGTTTGAGCGCTTGCCTATGTTTCAGCGACAGGGCGCTTCGGCATTCAAAAAAGATTTAGGTAACATTACCAAGCTATGCAATTATCTAAATAATCCACAAAACACCTTTAAATCAATTCACGTAGGCGGAACCAACGGTAAAGGCTCAACGAGTCATATGCTGGCTTCTGTGCTGCAAGAAGCAGGTTACAAGACGGGATTACATACGTCACCGCATTTAAAAGACTTTAGAGAGCGTATACGCGTCAACGGGAAGATGGCGGAGGAAAACTTCGTTGTTGAGTTTGTTGAAGCGCATAAGTCTTTTATAGAAGCCAATCAGCTTTCTTTTTTTGAACTTACCGTCGGGATGGCTTTTGAATACTTTAAAAGGCAACAAGTGGATGTAGCAATTATTGAAGTAGGCCTCGGCGGAAGGTTAGATTCAACAAATATCATCACGCCAGAATTATCGGTGATTACTAACATTGGTTTAGATCACACCGCTTTTCTAGGAGATACCTTAAATGCAATTGCAGGAGAAAAAGCCGGAATAATTAAACCGAATATTCCAGTGGTGATCGGTGAACGTCAAGAGGAAACTACAGCCGTTTTTGACACTGCTGCAGAGAAAAGCAATGCACCTATAGTTTATGCTTCAGATTATGAGTTTACTAACTTAGAAAGCGAACTCAAAGGCGCATATCAACAAAAAAATAAAGCAACTGTGCAACAGGCAGTGGCGGTTTTAAATGAAAGAACGGCGTTCACGGTTTGTAATCGAGCCTTGGTTGTCGGGATAAAGAATGTGGTAAGCAATACCGGTTTGTTGGGACGCTGGCAAATTATACAGGAATCCAATCCTAAGATAGTTTGCGATACCGGGCACAACAAAGAAGGCCTGACTTATGTGATGCGTCAACTGGAAGAAGAGCCTTATAAGCACTTGCATATCGTTTTAGGAGTGGTTTCAGATAAAGATTTAGGGAGCATTCTACCATTATTCCCAAAAGAAGCGACGTATTATTTCAGCAAACCGGATGTGCCGAGAGGACTTTCTGAAGAAGATTTGCAGCAAAAAGCAGCTGCATTTGATCTACACGGAAAAAATTTCAAAAAAATTTCAGAGGCTTTGGAAGCTGCTAAAAACGCGTCAAATACTGAGGATCTGGTGTTTGTGGGAGGGAGCACTTTTGTGGTTGCAGAAATAATTTAATTTTTTTCAAAAAAGGCTTTGCGAACTTAAAAATTGGTTTATATTTGCATCCGCTAACAGCAAGGGCGCGTAGCTCAGTTGGTTCAGAGCACTTGGTTTACACCCAAGGGGTCAGGGGTTCGAATCCCTTCGCGCCCACAAAGGCTTCCAGAAATGGAAGCCTTTTTTGGTTTTATACCTTTCCTGTAAACATTCTTGTTAAATGTTAAAATGATTAACATTTATACGATTTTCTCAAATCCCTAGTTACTAAATAAAGCTTCCTGTCCTAAGTTATGCGCAATGAGTGGGTTGAGACCTTTGGAGGCTGATAAATTTGTGTTTTTCTTAAAAAAATATTAAAATTGAATCCCTGAATTTCAAGACTCTGAATTTAAATGATCGTAAGAAAATCTCTCGTAGTAGGTACTTTTCTAGTTCTTATTGCTGTTTTTGCATTTACTAGACCGCAGTTCCATTCTCAAACAATCTCAGAAACATCAGAAGCTCACGCTTTGAGTCCGTTAGCCGTTCTTAAGCAAAAAGAAGAGGCGCATGCCTATAAACTGCGCAAGAAAGCTTTAGAAGAAGCGGTTGATTCTTATTTTAAAGATGCGATTAGAAAGCGTTTGATCATAGGCGCCGGAGTGAGTATTGTTAGTGGTGATTCGATTATTTTAGAATCTGGATTTGGTAAACGAAATGTTTATAAAAAAGATTCGGTAAACGCAGAAACCGTTTTTAGACTGGGCTCGCTTTCAAAAGGTTTTACAGGTGTTTTAGCCGGAATCGAAGTTCAGGAAGGGAATTTAAACTGGGATGACAAGCTTATAGATGCGGTGCCTAACTTCAGTTTAAAAGATAAAAACAACGCCCAAGCGATCACACTATCCAATGTGCTATCACATACGAGCGGTGTTCCGTATCATTGTTATACCAATCTGGTAGAAGATGGCTTGTCACTACAAAAAATCGCGGCGCGCTTTAATGTGATCAATACGTATACGAGACCTGGACTAGTATATAGTTATCAGAATGCGATGTTTGCGATGAGCGGTCAAATGATGCAAGCTGCCACAGGGCAAACCTTACAAGAATTACTTCAGAATAAAATTTTCACACCGCTGAATATGACTACCGCTTCAACCGACTATGAAGCGATGGTAGGGACAAATAATTTTGCATTTCCACATAAAAGCACGTGGAAGGGTTGGCGTCGTCTACCGGTGAACAAGAAGTATTTTAATGCCGTAGCCGCAGGTGGTGTAAACGCCAGTGCAGACGATATGGGTAAATGGATGCGTTTTTTGCTGGGACATAACAAGTATATCGCAGATTCTACAACATTGTCAGAAGTGTTTAAGCCGGAAATCGAAATTCCTGATGCCGGTAAATACTATCAGCGCTGGAAAGGACACTTGAGATCGTCATACGCTTATGGATGGCGTGTGCACGAGTTTATTGATGCTGAAACCGGTGCCGAATCTAAAATGATTCACCACGGAGGGAGTGTAAGTGACTTTAGAAATGAGATCGCTATCTTCCCTGAAGAAGATCTAGGTATTTGTGTATTGTTTAATAGTTTGACGCCTTTAGCAAGTTCAGTAATTCCTGAGCTTCATAAGATCGTTGAAGAAATTATGAATGCGCCAATTGAAGGACTTGAGACCGATAGATTGGCTGTAAATTTGTAATACGATACTGTTAAAATAGTTAAAATAAAAGCTACTCCCTAGAGTGGCTTTTTTTATGGATTTGACAATTAGTTTGAAGCTATTTTTTAAGAATTTAATTTATAGGCCGGTTTACTAAACTATTGCATCAAAAAAAGGACGATTCTTGGCGATTGTAGTCCGTTACTTTTAGGATCGTCCAGTATTAAATAACGTTAAGAGCAATTTACACTTCATCAGGTTGCAGTAACTTAGGTTTAAAATACTTTGTTTAATTTAAGGAACGATAAAACCAACCAAAATGCAAAAACCTAATGAACGACTCAAAAATCAAACAGCAATTGTCACCGGCTCAAGTACGGGTATAGGAGCGTCTGTAGCACTCGCTCTGGGAAGAGATGGAGCCAATGTTGTGGTGAACTATAATTCTTCTGAAAAGGAAGCGCAAGAGGTTGCAGATCAAATCAACGCTGACGACACCTGTGGTGAAGCAATCATATTTCAATGTGATGTAAGCAAAGAAGATGATGTGAAAGCGATGTTCAAAAAAACTATTGAAAAATTCGGGACTGTTGATATTCTGGTCGCCAATAGTGGTTTGCAAAAAGACGCTGCACTGCACGAGATGACCTTAAAGGACTGGCAACTGGTAATTGACGTAAATTTAACCGGACAGTTTTTATGCGCCAGAGAAGCTATTAAAGAGTTTATGCGTCGAGGAATGCGAGAGGGCGTTTCAAAGTCTTTGGGGAAAATCATTCATATGAGTTCTGTACACCAAATTGTGCCTTGGGCAGGTCACGCCAATTATGCGGCTTCCAAAGGAGCGATTAATATGTTGATGGAAAGTATCTGTCAAGAGTATGCGCCACTAAAAGTGCGCTGCAATAGCATTGCTCCGGGATTTATCAAAACAGACATCAACAAGGATGCTTGGGATAGTGAGAATGCGACAGATAAATTATTCAAGCTTATCCCGTATAAGCGATTAGGTGTGCCGGAGGATGTGGGGAGTACTGCAGCGTGGTTGGCTTCAGACGAATCAGAATATATTAATGGTACGACCCTTTTTGTAGATGGGGGGATGACGTGCTATCCAGGATTTACAACAAATGGATAAAAAAAATACAGAAGAACAGAAACGGCTTGATGCACATTATTCCAATCAGGAAGATTGGTTGCAATGGGGGCCTTATTTAAGTGAAAGACAGTGGGGTACGGTGCGCGAAGATTATAGTCCGCAAGGAGATGCTTGGGGCTATTTTCCGCACGATCACGCCCGTAGTCGCGTATATCGTTGGGGAGAAGATGGTTTAGCCGGTTTTACAGATAAGTATTGCAACGTATGCTTTGGATTAGCGCTATGGAATGGTAACGACGCGATTTTAAAAGAGCGCTTGTTTGGTCTTACCGGCCCTGAAGGGAATCACGGCGAAGATGTGAAGGAGCAGTATTACTATTTAGAAAATACGCCTACGCATTCGTACATGAAGCATCTGTATAAATATCCGCAGGCAAAGTTTCCTTACGGAGATTTAGTGCGTGAAAATCAAAAACGCGATCGCAAAGCAGAAGAATACGAACTTATAGACACGGGTGTCTTTGACAATAACGCGTATTTTGATGTAGTTACAGAATATGCAAAAGCCGGTCCTAAGGATATTTGTGTGAAGATCTCTGTGACGAACCGCAATACTAAAAAAGCAAAACTGCACGTACTTCCTCAGCTCTGGATACGCAATTTTTGGAGTTTTAGAGATATGCCGTTTAAACCTTCGATCACAAAGAATGAAGATGATAAAAATTCGATACATGTAAAGCATCCGTATACGGGGGATTACAATTTCTACTTTGAGACGCCAGATCATCTGTTATTTACAGAAAACGAAACCAATGACGAGCGACTTTATCTTCAGCCTAATGATCATCCTTATAAGAAAGATTTTTTCCATACGGCGGTCATCAATAAAGATTTTCGCCTTGCGAAAAAGAAACAGGAAGGAACCAAGTTTGCCCCGCATTATAAGCGTAAATTAAAAGGAGGAGAGACCGTAGTCTTTAAATTAAGGCTAACCACCGAAACCTTGACTAATGCTTTTTCAGCAGATTTTGATACGCTTTTTACGCAGCGTTATCAGGAATGTGTCGATTTTTATGAGGGCGTGAATCAAATTAAAGATGTGGAGGCAAAAGGGATCCAGCGCCAGGCTTTTGCCGGTCTTTTATGGTCAAAGCAATATTATAACTACGAAGTGGAGCAATGGCTTAAGGGTGATCCCAAAGTGTCTACCCCGCCTGAAGCACGCAAATCAGGTAGAAATAGTAACTGGAAAACGCTACGCAACCACGACATTCATCTTATGCCCGATAAGTGGGAATATCCTTGGTATGCTGCTTGGGATAGCGCTTTTCATTGCATCACTATGGCGTATGTAGATCCCGAGTTTGCAAAAAAGCAATTGTTGCTTTTTACAAAAGAGTGGTATATGGCGCCCAATGGGCAAATTCCGGCTTATGAATGGAATTTTAGCGATGTGAATCCGCCCACACAGGCATTTGCAGCGCTTCAGATTTATAAGATTGAGCGGGATACGATAGGCAAACAGGATATTGACTTCCTTAAACGTATCTTCAACAAGTTGTCACTCAATTTTACGTGGTGGGTGAATCAAGAAGATCGAAGACAAAATAATGTGTTTCAAGGTGGATTCTTGGGCCTTGATAATATCGGAGTGTTTGATCGCAGTAGCGGAATTCCCGGTAATGCACATTTAGAGCAAGTTGACGGTACCTCGTGGATGGCGTTGTATTGCCTGAATATGCTCGAGATAAGTATCAAAATTGCTTTTGAAGATCCTTCATATGAGGAGATGGCGACCAAATTTTTTGGCCATTTTATTTTTATTGCTGAAGCTTTAAATAAGCTGAATGAAGATTACGAAGGTACGTGGGATGAAGAGGAAGGCTTTTTCTATGATAAACTGGTTTTTGAAGACGGAAGTTTTCAGCCGATCAAAGTACGCTCTATCGTTGGGATTATGTCGCTTATCGCCGTGCTGCATATCAGTAAAGAAACGTTAGACCGCCTGCCCAATTTTAAATACAGTGTAAACTGGTTTAGAAAATACAGAAAGGCAAACCTAAAATATCAGGTTATTCAGGAGTTTTCAGAAGAATCTGATTTGCTTCTGGCGCTTGTGCCTAAAGAGCGCGTGGAGATTATGTTGAAGGCAGTTTTTGATAAAGACGAATTTTTAAGTGATCACGGGCTACGTTCCTTGTCAAAAATTCACGAGGAAACCTATAAAATAGACATCAACGGCACTAATTACGAGATTAAATACGAGCCGGCAGAGTCTGAGTCTTCTATGTTTGGAGGTAATTCCAATTGGCGTGGTCCTGTCTGGATGCCGTTTAATTACTTATTTGTAACAGCGATTAAAGAATTTAGAGATTACTACGGAAAAAATCTTGAAGTCGAGTACCCTACCGGCAGCGGCAACATCTTAGGCTTAAATGAGATTCGCAATGACTTGATGAAGCGCTTACTCACACTTTTTCAAACCGATGAAAACGGAGATCGTCCTGTAAATGCACAGCACAGCGAGATTTACAAGGATCCTCACTTTAAAGATTTAGTCATGTTTTATGAGTATTTTCACGGAGATACCGGTCGAGGTATTGGAGCATCTCATCAAACGGGATGGACTGCTTTGATCGCTAATATGATTAATGAAATTTATTAGTTTTATGTCTAAAGGTTTTTTGATAAAATCAACGATACTTCTCGTTCTAGCACTTGTTACAATGAATACTACAACCGCTCAAAATTTTAAGTTTACTAAAGATCACGATGCTTTGCTGGTTAAAGACCTTGATAAATCAGCAAAGTTTTATAGCAGCATTCTAGGGCTGCCTGAAATTTATAATGCTGGGCTGGGGCCTAAATTCAGATGGTTTGCGCTAGATAATAAAGTGCAAATTCATCTTATAGAAAGTGAGGAAGATTTTACGCCGCACAAAGGTGTGCATCTGGCATTGAATGTAGATGATCTGGATGCTTTTATGACTTTCTTGAAAGAACACAATGTTCCTTTTGAAAATTGGCCGGGCGAAGCAAATACGACCAATACCAGGCCAGACGGCGTAAGACAAATCTACTTAACAGATCCTGATGGGTATTGGATAGAAGTGAACACTAATAAATTATAACGTACAGGATGGATTTTTACCTCATAACCGCAATTTTGGTTGGTCTTGCTGCGGCATTTGGCTACATTAATTTACGCTTTCTAAAACTCCCTAACACCATAGGAATTATGCTCATTACCCTCTTGTTTACACTTGGGGTTTTAGGATTGAGTTATTATGATGATACCCTGTTAGAGGCAGAAAAGGAGATCATAAACAGTATAGATTTTGAAAAAGTACTGCTAGACGGAATGCTTAGTTTTCTGCTTTTTGCGGGAGCTTTACATACCAATTTTGAGCAACTCCGCTTACAGCGCTGGCCGGTTATGGTGTTTGCCACAGTTGGTGTTCTCACCTCGACCTTTTTGGTAGGAGGGGCGATGTATTATGTGTTGATGCTTTTAGGTTTTGAAGTCGCTTTCATCTATTGTTTACTCTTTGGTGCGTTAATTTCGCCTACCGATCCTATTGCAGTTTTAGGGATTTTGAAAAAAGCAGGAGCGCCCAAAAAGTTAGAAACAAAAATTGTTGGAGAGTCTCTCTTTAATGATGGTGTAGGCGTTGTTGTTTTTCTTACGCTTTTCAAAATAGCCGGTTCAACCGAAGCGGTGACTCCGGTAGATATTTTGGAGCTTTTTGGTTTGGAGGTTTTAGGAGGAATTGGTTTAGGACTTGCAATAGGCTGGATAGCATACAAACTTCTCAAATCTATAGATGATTATGATATTGAAGTGATCATCACACTTGCGGCGGTGATGGGAGGTACGGTGATCGCACAGCGATTGCATTTATCTGCGCCTCTGGCCATGGTCACTGCCGGTTTGGTGGTAGGTAATGATACAGTGCGTAAGACGACAATGTCTCAACTTACCGAAACCTATGTAGATAAATTTTGGGAGTTGGTAGATATACTTCTAAATACCATTCTCTTTGTACTCATCGGGATGGAACTCTTGGTGCTGAGTTTTGAATTAAGTGCGGTGATTGCTGGTTTAATAGCGATTCCTGTGGTGCTTTTGTGTAGATATATTTCTTTACTCTTACCTATAAATTTCTTTGAAAAACACCTCGATTTTGTACCGCGTACTGATGTTATCATGACTTGGGGAGGTTTGCGCGGAGGTATTTCTATAGCTTTAGCGCTTAGTCTTACACAAGAAATGCATCGGGATTTATTTCTAGTAATTACCTATGTTATAGTGGTGTTCTCTATTTTGGTTCAAGGGCTTTCTGTAGGTACGATCATTAAAAAGTTAGGGGTAAGTCAGGTTTCAGAATCTTCAAGTCACTAAATACTTCCTAGATTGTAAAAAATGCATCTTTTAAAAGTAAAAGATGCATTTTTTATTTCCGTAGATATTAAAAATCATTTTTAGCAGATTTAAAATAATTTTTAATAATAATTATTTTATTTTTGTACAAGTACTTAAGGTGCTAGCCCCTGAATATGATTTTGCCAGATTGGGTTTAGGGACTCGTTCATATTGAACATTTGATCTGGTATTGGCCTCCGCAAGGAGGCTTTTTCTTTTTTAAGAGCCTCAGTTAGGTCGTTTACTCTGCACGCTCTAAACCTTCGTCAATGCGCTCTTCAACTTCTTGTTCTACTTCCTGTTCCACTTCTGGAGTTTCAATAGGTTTCCCGTTTTCTAACCAGAAGGTAAAAAACATCGGGTAATGGTCAGAACCAATATTTGGAAGGCGCTGCATCGTGTCTACCGTAACATTGGTAGAATGAAATAAATGATCTATTGGGAATCTGAGATACCAATAATCGGCGTGAAACGTAGGAAATAATCCCCGCCCAATACGTGGGTCTATGAGTCCGGTTACTTTAGCAAAAAGCCTACTTACTCTAGACCAAACCACATCGTTCAAATCCCCGCAAACAATAATAGGATGGTTATCTTCTAGAACACGCACAGCTTTGCCCACGATCAATAATTCTGCATCGCGTTCTTCTGAAGTTTCATTTTCAGTTGGACTCGGAGGTGCAGGATGTACGCAGATCAATTCTACGGGAGTCGCGCCGCCATGATGCACTTTGGTAAAAATTGACGGTACATCTTTTTCAACCAAATAATTTACTTGGGTTTCAGAGAGTTCATACTTGCTGTACAAATGCATTCCGTAGAAATTATCAAGAGGAACACGCACTACATTAGGATAATCTTCTTCAAGTTCTTTTAAGCCATTTTCCCAGCCTTTGTCAGTTTCCATAACCAGTAAAAGGTCGGGTTGGTGTAGGTTAACCTGCTCGATAAGTTTATGGTATTCCCGGTTTGTTTGTAAAACGTTAGCGCTTAACAGACTTATCTTATTAAGCATTTCGGCATTATCTGGCTTTTTATGCTTCCGCGGAAAAAAGCTGGTATACGGAAAAACTACATACAGCTGAAAACCGAGCGTAATGATCAGACTGATGAACACAACATACTGCCAAGGGCTCTGTGGAAATTCCAGTCCTAGGATCAAGCCAAGGATCACAATTTGTAAGACCGATGTTTGTACGCGAATAAAATCCCAGCCTCTAATGATCCAATGCGTACCCTGCGTTAAGGGAAGAAGGGCAATGACAATTAAAAAGAGGGCAAAGGCATATAAAACCATGGGGAGTTAGTTTGTGAGTTGCTGAAAAAGCTGTTCAAGCGAAGTATTCTTTTTATTAAGCTGGAGAATTTTTAAGCCGTTATCGTGAGCAAAATCAAAAATAGCCGGGCGCATATCTTGCGAGGTATCAAAGGTCATTTCGTATACAAAACCAATGGTATTGGTTACTTCTGCTACACGATCTAGTTGCTGCAATAATTCGATCTCTATGCGGTAATCAAATTCTACGACAATGATTTGCTCTGTACTGGTATTGAGTTCTTCCAGTTTTTTATCTGCTACGATTTTTCCTTTATTGATGATTATTACACGATCACACACGGCTTCTACTTCTTGCATGATATGCGTAGAAAGTAAGACCGTTTTTGATTTGCCTACAGTTCTTATGAGCGCGCGTATTTCCCGCAGCTGATTAGGGTCTAGTCCGGTTGTGGGTTCGTCTAAAATAAGTACTTCAGGATCGTGGATCAATGCTGCGGCCAAACCTACGCGTTGTTTATATCCTTTACTTAGCTGTTTTATTCTCTTAGAAATCTCGGGTTGTAATCCGGTGAGTTCGATTACAGTTTCAATACGCTCCTTAGGCGCTTTGTTCAAGTCAGCGTGTAATTTTAAATACTCTCTGATGTACATTTCAGGATACAGCGGATTATTTTCAGCTAAATATCCCACACTGCGTCTCACGGCTAAAGCTTCTTCCTGGGTTGAAAAGTTATTTACGCTGGTCGTTCCTGATGAAGCTTTGAGATACGTGGTCAAGATTTTCATCATCGTACTCTTTCCTGCGCCGTTTGGTCCCAAGAAACCGGTGACTTCGCCTTTGTTTACAGTAAAAGAGACTTCATCCAGTGCCTTTTGGTCGTTGTAAAATTTAGATACCTGAGATACCTTAATAGACATAGTATGTAGAATTGGAGCAGGTTTAAAGTCTAAAATTACACATTTAGCCTTCAGCCTACTGTTTTTAAAACCTTAAAATTACTTATGTCGTAGTATGCGCAGCGCAAGATGAATGTCTTTGTAGAAAATCTTCTAATAAAGAACCTTAATCTTTGGGTTATATTCTGTTTTATTTAATCATTGGGCGATAATGATTGGATATCTGTAAAAATAGAAGGCTTTTAAAGCTGTTCTTAATTAATTAGTTACTTTAGCAGCATAATAAAAGAAACACATGTCTAACGTACTTTATTTTTATAACCGCTATTACTTCTTTTTCTTCTGGAAAGAGATGGGGCCGCTATAGAGTAACGTATAGTATTACAATATCATATAGGGTCCCGATTTAAAAAATCGGGATTTTTTTTGTTATAAACCGAAGCTAAACAGTTGAAACACAAAGTAGCCATACAAGGAATTAAAGGGTCTTTTCACCATAAAGTCGCTCAGGATTTTTTTAGTGAAGATGTTGAAGTGATTGATTGCAATAGCTTTCAAGAGTTGGTGAATAGACTTATAAGGGGAGAGGCGACCGATGCGGTAATGGCGATTGAAAATTCTATTGCAGGAAGCATTATCCCCAATTATGCTTTACTCGATCATCATAATTTAAATATTGAAGGAGAGCGCTACTTAGCCATAAGTCAAAATTTAATGGTGATGCCGGGCCAGAAGCTTGAAGATATTCACGAAGTGTGGTCGCATCCTATGGCGCTTTTGCAGTGTAAAGAATTCTTTAAGGATAAAGAACACATTAGGCTGGTAGAAGATGATGATACTGCAGGTGCTGCAAAGCGAATTGCTGATGGAAACTTGAAAGGAATAGGGGCTATTGCCGGAACTACAGCGGCCTCAATTTATGGGTTAGATGTCATCGCTCACGATATTCAGACCATTAAAGACAATTCAACACGCTTTTTTGTGCTGAATACTAACGGACGTACAGAGGCAGATGTTCCCGATAAAGCTTCGGTTAAATTTTTGACCGATCACAAACGCGGAAGCCTCGCTGCGGTTTTAAATGTAATGAGTGATTGCAGGCTCAATCTGACCAAGATTCAGTCGCTCCCAGTCATTGAAACGCCTTGGAAATATTCGTTTTTCGTAGATGTAACCTTTGAGGATTATGCAGATTTTGAAAAGGCTAAAAAACTATTAGATATTATGGCTCAGGAATTTAAAATTCTTGGTGAATATAAAAACAGAAAATCATGATTATAGCATCGGCTAACAGGCTTAACCAAACTTCTGAGTACTACTTTTCGCGTAAGCTAAAAGAAGTGCGTGCTCTTGCAGCTGCCGGGAAACCTATAATCAATATGGGTATTGGTAGTCCCGATCTGGCTCCGCCGCCACACGTCATTAAAGCTTTGACAAGTTCGCTGGTAGATGGGCCTGCACATCAATACCAGAGTTACAAAGGACTTCCTCAGCTTACTGAGGCTATGGCAGATTTTTATCAAAAGCGATATGCGGTAACGCTAAATCCTGAAGACGAAATTTTACCCTTGATGGGATCAAAGGAAGGCATAATGCACATCAGCATGGCTTTCCTGAATCCGGGAGACGAGGTGTTGATTCCGAATCCAGGGTATCCAACCTATACTTCGGTAACGCGTTTGGTTGAAGCTGAGCCGGTTTATTACAATCTGGACGCTTCAAATAATTGGATGCCTGATTATTCAGCTCTGGAAAAAAGAGATTTGAGTAAGGTGAAATTGATGTGGGTAAACTATCCGCATATGCCTACAGGAGCAAAAGCGACTACTGCCGACTTTGAGAAGCTTGTGGCGTTTGCAAAAGCAAATGAGATTCTTTTAGTAAACGACAATCCATACAGTTTCATTCTTAATGAAAATCCGCAGAGCATTTTAAGCGTTTCGGGAGCAAAAGAAGTAGCTATTGAGTTGAACTCTTTGAGTAAGTCTTTCAATATGAGCGGATGGCGTGTTGGGATGTTGCTTGGTGCTGCAGACTATGTAAGCACGGTGCTTACTGTAAAAAGTAATATGGATAGCGGAATGTTCTACGGAATTCAAAAAGGAGCCGCTGCCGTACTGACTGAAGGAGAAGCCTGGTTCAACGGCTTGAATGAAATTTATGAAAAACGCCGCGAGCAAGTTTGGAAGCTGGCTGATTTGCTGGGATGCACTTATGATAAAAATGCAGCCGGAATGTTTGTTTGGGCAAAACTGCCCGAAGGAGCAGGAGATGCCGAAGCCTTTATCGATGATATTTTGATCAATAAAAGCGTGTTTATCACGCCGGGAAGTATTTTTGGTTCGCAAGGAGCCGGGTACATTCGCTTTTCACTTTGTGTAACCGAAGATAAAATTAAAGAAGCCATTGGAAGATTTTAAAAACATATTCGTTCTGGGTATCGGACTCATAGGTGGTTCGTTGGCGCGTGATTTAAAACGGGTGTTGCCGGGGAGTACGATCTATGGTGTTGATAGCAACGACGATCATCTGGATGAAGCCGTTGGTCTGGGCGTGATTGATCATTCGGCGCGCTTTGAAGCGATAAACCAAGCCGATTTAGTGATCTTGGCGATTCCGGTAGATCAGGCCAATTTGTTTTTACCACCGGTTTTAGATGCGATTGCACCTAACGCTTTGGTGATGGACGTAGGTTCAACTAAAGGCAGTGTGTGTGATGCGGTTCAAAATCATCCTAAGCGCGATCAGTTTTTGGCAGCGCACCCGATTGCAGGAACCGAATTTTCAGGACCATCGGCAGCGATCGAAAATTTGTATAAAAACAAGACTATGATTCTATGCGAGGTTGAAAAAACCCGTGAAGATCTATTGGCAAAAGCTATGCAGATTTTTGAGGCATTGCCTATGCAAATTCGGTATATGAATCCGCATTCGCATGATAAGCATATTGCTTACGTGTCGCATTTATCGCACATCAGCAGCTTTATGCTGGGGAAAACCGTAATCGAAAAAGAGAAAAACGAAAAGGATATTTTTGATATGGCAGGCAGTGGATTTGCTTCTACAGTACGTCTGGCAAAAAGTAATCCGGCAACCTGGACGCCTATTTTTAAAGAAAATAAGGCTAACGTGCTGGAAAGCTTAACCGAATACATCAATAATTTAACGCATTTCAAAAATGTTCTAGAAGCCGAAAATTATGAAGAGGTTTTTAATGAAATGCACAATACAAACCACATAAAATCAATACTTAAAGGATTATCGTAATCAGCTAAAAGCTGTAAATTTGTTGAATATGGAAAATAAGAAAGAACTTAGAAACTGGTTAGACGCTTTCAATCTGGATCATCCGCTTGTAATCGCAGGTCCTTGTAGCGCAGAAACTGAAGAGCAAGTATTAAAAATTGCTCACGAGCTAAAAGACACAGATGCTACTGTTTTTAGAGCAGGAATCTGGAAACCACGTACCCGCCCGGGAATGTTTGAAGGTGTGGGAGCGCTAGGTTTAAAATGGCTTCAGAAAGCTAAAGAGGAAACCGGGATGCTTACGACTACCGAGGTTGCAAATCCTAATCACGTAGAGCTTGCGTTAAAACACGATGTAGATATTCTATGGATTGGTGCGCGTACCACCGTTTCTCCTTTCAATATTCAAGAAATTGCAGAAGCGCTTAAAGGAACAGATAAAACAGTTCTTATCAAAAACCCGGTGAATCCTGATCTGGCTTTATGGTTAGGGGCTGTGGAGCGTTTTTATACGCAAGATGTTAAAAATCTTGGTGTGATTCACAGAGGTTTTTCAACGTATGAGAAAACCCGTTACCGAAATAATCCAGAATGGCAAGTTGCTGTAGACTTACAAAACCAGTTTCCGGACCTTCCATTAATTTTAGATCCATCACATATCGCCGGGCGTCGTGATATTATTTTTGATCTATGCCAGACTGGTCTTGATCTTAATTACGACGGAATTATGGTGGAGACCCACTACGATCCAGACAATGCGTGGAGTGATGCTAAACAGCAAATCACACCGTCTACTTTGGTACAGATTATGAAAGATCTAAAAATTCGTAAAGAAGAAGGTACCGCTGCAGAATTTAATAATAAATTGAATACGCTGCGTACACAGATCGATGTAGTTGATCATCAATTGATAGAAAGCTTAGGAAAGCGTATGAAAATCGCTGATGCTATAGGTGAACTTAAAACTGAAAATAACGTTGCGATCCTTCAGTCTAAACGTTGGAATGAAATTTTAGGCGCAATGATCTTAGAAGGTGAAAAGCACAACTTGAGCGAAGAGTTTATTCTACGTGTTTTTAAAGCGATTCACCAAGAGTCTATCAATCACCAGAAGAAAATTTCTAGAATGGAAGAAGCTTAGGCTCTTGCATAAATTTTAAATAGAAACGGCGCTCATTGAGCGCCGTTTTTTTTTGAACCGCCTACAGGTGAAATACTCCCGATTCTTACATTTCGGTGTTTTTCTTATCCCTGCTTAGGTCTTTTAAAAATATAGCGGGTTACATAAATCCCGTTTTCATCATCTTTTCCACCATAACTTTCAACACCGCTGTTGACGAAAGCAAGTTCCCAGCCTTCTTCGGCCATAGCGTTGATTTTTGACGTCACTACTGCATCATTTGCAGCAATATTTTGAAACCGTATTCCGCCTAAATTAAAAAAGTTGAGCAGTTTAGTTTCCTCAAAATTCTTTACGCGAATGTCACCACGATCAGCTTTATTCCGGGAATTATCTTCTTCAGAGCGTTCACTGGTAAATTCTTTGTAATCGCGTTCAGCTTCGGTTGAGATCATTCTTGAACGGCCAATTCCGTTAGGGATGATAGATTCAATAACGGTTACGGTTTGGTATTCCATCACTTGCGCGCACAGCGGAATGCTCAACAAGCCAAAGAAAAGGAGCAGCGTAGTTTTAAATTTCATAATGTAGGATTTTAAGCGTTAACGATTTTAGTTACTTTAAAATAAAGTAGTTTTACATGTTGAAATTAGTAAAAAGATTTGTTGAAAGGAATAGTTTATAAATCGACCGGAAGCTGGTACAGTGTAAAAGATGATTCGGGCAATTTTTACGATTGCCGCATCAAAGGTCGTTTTAGGATTCAGGGTATCAAAAGCACCAATCCTGTTGCGGTAGGTGACCGCGTTGTTTTTGAACTTGAAGAAACCGGCGATGCAGTTACCGGAGTGATCAAGGCGATTGAGGATCGTGATAATTACATCATTAGAAAATCGGTTAACCTTTCAAAACAAACGCATATTATTGCGGCTAATATAGATCGCTGTTTTTTAATTATCACACTAAACAATCCGCCTACTTTTACAGCTTTTATTGATCGGTTTTTGGTGACCTGTGAAGCTTATGGCATTGAAGCGGTTTTGCTTTTCAATAAAGTAGATACACTTTCGGCAGAAGAATTTGGCGAAGTAAAATACCTTGCAGAAATGTATCGAGAAATCGGTTATACCTGCATTGGAATTTCGGCAAAAACGGGTAAAAATGTAGATCAGGTTAAAGCCTTAATGACCGGAACTACGAGTATGTTCTCGGGACATAGCGGTGTGGGAAAATCTACCTTGGTCAACGCTATTGAGCCGGCGCTTGATTTAAAAACTAAGGCTATTAGTGATCAACATATGCAAGGTCAGCATACCACTACTTTTGCTGAAATGTTCGACTTAAGTTTTGATGCTAGAATTATAGATACACCGGGTATTAAGGGCTTTGGAGTGGTTGACATTGAAAAGGAAGAATTAGGAGATTATTTTCCGGAATTCTTTGCGCTAAAAGAGCATTGTAAGTTTAATAATTGCTTGCATCTAGAAGAGCCTAAATGTGCTGTGAAAGAAGCTCTGGGGCGGGATGAGCTGCACTGGTCACGATATGAAAGTTATAAGCAGATCATTGAAGGTGATGAGGAGAATTACCGCCGTAATATTTATGATCAAAACCCCTAAAAACTATTAAATGCGAGTAGTTATACAACGCGTGAGCGAAGCTTCGGTCACTATCGAAAATGTCATTAAAAGCAAAATAGGAATTGGTTTTGTAGTGCTTTTAGGGATCACTTCAGAGGATACTGAAGAGGATATAGAATGGTTGACTTCAAAGATTTGTGGATTACGTGTTTTTGGCGATGCCGAAGGTTTAATGAATGAAAGCATTCTTGATAAAAACGGAGAGATTTTATTGATTAGTCAGTTTACTTTGTATGCCTCTACCAGAAAAGGAAACCGCCCTTCTTTTATAAAAGCCGCGAAGCCTGATCAGGCGATTCCTTTATATGAAAAATTCATTGGGGAACTTTCAAAAAAGTTACAGCGTCAAGTACAAACTGGTGAGTTTGGTGCAGATATGAAAGTAGCTTTGGTTAACGATGGCCCTGTAACCATCAGTATTGATTCCAAGAATAAAGAATAATTTAAGATTATATTAAGATTTTACTATATTGCCGTACAATCTATTGAATGGCAAAAAAACTACTTCTATTACTATTTGTTGCATCTTCTGTAGCTTTTAGTCAAGACTTAAAACTTTCTGCGCTTACTGTAAACCCCGAACTTTCTGAGGGTGCAGATAGTGTGTTTCGCAACGAAGAAATTACGTTAGATCTTTCTCGGGAAGGTAAATTAAAGACGCTTATTTCTCGAGTAGTAACCGTTTATAATAAAGCTGGTTTAGGTGATGTTGCGGCATACGTGGGTTACGACAACAACACCAAGGTGAATAGCATCGAGGCGTATATTTACGATCTTTCAGGTAAAGAGCGCGAGCATTTTAAAGAACGTGATTTTAAAGATGTAAGCGCAGTTGATGGTGGTACGCTGTATGCTGATAGCAGGGTGCTTTACTTAGATTATACGCCAACAACTTATCCATTTACGGTACATTTTATATCAGAAACCACTTCAGAAACTACCGCCTTCTTAAGACCTTGGATGCCCTTATCGCGCTATAAAAGCGGCACCGAATTTTCAAAATTTACAGTTATTTATCCGCCGAAGCAAACGCTTCACGTCAAAGAAACGCATCTTGATGGATATACTATTGAAAAGGAAGAATTAGCAGACAGAACAATTTGGACGGCCAAGGACCTTGCACCGGTTACTTGGGAGTATAGTGCCCCTGATCTTGATCAACGAGTGCCTCGAGTGAAATGCTTTTTTGACACCTTTTATTTATCAGGCGTTCCGGGTATTGCTAAAACCTGGAAAGACTTTGGCCGTTGGATGTATACTGATTTAGTGAAAGACACGCAAGATCTGGATCAAGCCACAATCACCGAAGCGCAAGCCTTAGTTGCCGGTTTAGAAACTGACGAGGAAAAAGCCCGCGCCATATATCAATATGTGCAAGATAAAGTGCGCTATATCAGCGTGCAGGTAGAGATTGGCGGCTGGAAACCTATGAACGCTTCAGATGTGCATCGTTTGGGATACGGTGATTGTAAAGCCTTGAGCAATTATACCCAGAGTTTGTTAAAAGCTGTGGGGGTTAAATCGTATTACACGGTATTGTATGGGAAATCTGATAAGGAATCTCTAGATACAGATGTGGTCGCTATGCAAGGAAATCACGCGATTTTGGGTGTGCAATTGGGAGATGAAATCCAATTTTTAGAGTGTACCAGTCAGGAAACACCTTTTGGGTACATGGGTTCGTTTACTGATGATCGCGAGGTTTTACTCTTAACTGAGGACGGCGGTAAACTTGCAAGAACAACAAAATATGAGCAGGATGAAAACCGGGTAGCGCTTGAAGCCGCTTTTAAATTTGATGCTTCAGGTGGTCTTGAAGGCACGATAACTCGAGCATCTTCGGGGATTTTTTATGCTAACCGTATGTCTTTAGCACGCTTAGATCAGAAAGATTTGTCTGATTATTATTATAAAGCCTTTGATGCTATAAACGGACTTTCAGTAAGTAATATTCAGCTGAATAATGATCGGATGAATGTGGTGTATACGGAGTCGCTTGATGCACGTGCCACAAATTACGGTAGTAAAGTAGGCGCTAATTTTCTCTTGCGTCTTAATGCTTTTGCTTTAGGAAGAGATGCTATTCCACCTAAATATGCTCATCGAAAATCTGAGCTAATCATCCTGCGCGGCACAACTCAAGAAGATAAAATTGCGATAATTCTTCCCGAAGGTTATGAGGTAGGAGCTTTGCCTGAAGATGTGGTTATTGAAGAGCAATTTGGTAGTTATCACACTACTTTTCGCAGAGAGGGAATACAACTTTACTACACCCGAACCCTTAAATTCAATGAAGGAAATTATCCTGTAGCTCAGTATGAAAACTATCGGGATTTTTATAAAGCTGTCGTGCGCAACGACAGTCAGAAAGTATTAATACAAAAAATATAATATGCGTAAAATTACTTGGTTTGCTTTTTTACTAGTGACTTCATTTGGGGTTGCTCAGGCCCAAAAAATAAAACTAGATAAAGTAACTAAAGACGAGTTGGAGCTAAAGGTGTATGCTGAAGATTCGACCGCTGCGGCTATCTACCTTGGCAAGGTGAGAGAGACCTACTTTGATTACAAAACCTCAAGCGGCTTTTTGATCATCAACGAATTTAAAGAGCGTATAAAAATCTTATCAAAGGAGGGTCTGGACTACGCAACAAAAAAGATTTTAAGCTATAAAAATGATAGTGATAAAGAACGCGTAGATGACATAGAGGGAGTGACGTATAATCTTGTTGATGGTAAAATTGAAGAAATCGAACTCAAAAAAGATGGGATTTTTGAAAATGAGCGCTCTGAGCATTGGGACGAAACCTCGATTACGATGCCGGCAGTACAGGTTGGGAGTATCGTAGAATGGAGTTACACCACCATATCGCCGTTTTACAAAATCGATGATTTGATCTTGCAAGAAGACCTTCCTATTGTTGAATACTATGCAAAGATCAGAACTCCGGGAATGTTTACTTTCCGGAGATTAAAAAAAGGATATTTTGATATTACTCCTAAAGAGTCTATCGCTGATGGTGGGGTGAATTTTGAGAATGCTTATGGTCAATCTAATTATGCTAGTTATAAGGAGTTGGTTGCAGAATATACGCAAAACGACGTTCCGGCATTAAAGGAAGAAGTGTTTTTGATAAATCCTGATAATTACCGAAGAAGCATCGTATATGAGTTGATATCTACTGAATTTACTGAAGGAAATAAAAAAGAATATGCAACGACTTGGGAAGAAGTTGCTAAGACAATTTTTAAGCAAAGAGAATTTGGCGGACAGATGAGTCCGTCTCTACCCTTAAAAAAAGTTGCTGCTCGTATGGTAGCTGATCATAAAACCCAAGCCGAGAAAATTGAAGCCGCTTTGCGCTATGTCAAGTCTAAAATAAAGTGGAATGGCAACTACGGGAAATATACAGAGGACGGCATAGATGAGGCGCTAAAGCGTGGCTCTGGTGATGTGGCAGAAATAAACCTTTTGCTTACGGTTTTGCTGAGGGAGTGTGGAGTTCAAGCAAATCCTGTGTTGATAGGCACCAAGCAACACGGTATTCCGTCTTTTCCAACGCTAGAAGGTTATAACTATGTGGTTGTTGGTGTGAGAGACGGTCTTAAAACCATTCTTCTTGATGCTACTGATAAGTTTAGCGCGCCTAATATTTTGCCTACACGCGTCTATAATTGGTATGGTAGAATGGTAAATAAAGAAGGTGTTTCTCAGGAGATCGATTTGTATGAAACCATTAGTCCGCAGAAAGATCGTTACGTGATGGCAGACTTAAATGAGGATGGAAGCATCAATGGTGTGCTCAAGCAACGCTATAAAAGTCTTGAAGCTTTTGAGCTTAGGCATAAGGTTGATGAGGAAAGCTTAGAAACATATACTCAAGAACGAGCAGTTGATCTGGGAGTTGATGAAGTTACTAATCTCAAATTAGAAGGTATTGAAGAATTAAGCGCACCAATAACAGAATCCTTAGAATTCAAAATTATTCAAGGAGTAGATCAGGTTCCCGGCCAGATTTATCTCAACCCACTATTGTTTTTTACAATGGGCGATAATCCTTTTAAGTCTGATGTGCGTAATTCGCCAGTTGAATTTAATTATCCATTTTTTCATAACACCAATGTCACTCTAAAGCTGCCGGAAGGTTACGAAGTGCAACAATTGCCAGAACCTATAAAGATCGCGCTACCCGGCGAATTGGGTAGCTTTGTTTATTCAATTACGCATATGGGGCAGACCTTGCAGGTGATGACTAAGTTTAATCTAACCGGAACATTTGTTCCTTATGATTATTATCAAAGCCTTAAAGAGTTTTTTAATCGCAGGGTGGCAAAAGAGACCGAGAAGGTGATTCTTCAGAAAAGTATTTAATAAGACGTGTGAGTTTGCACTCATTTTTTTGCTTTACCTTAATTTAGCATCTTCATAAAGATTATATACCTATGAAAATTGATGATGCTCAAAAAGCAGTTGATGAATGGATCAATAATCACGGCGTTCGCTACTTTAACGAATTGACCAATATGGCGCAACTTACCGAAGAAGTAGGTGAGGTTGCGCGCATTATCGCACGCCGCTACGGGGAGCAAAGCGAGAAGGAAAGCGACAAAAATAAAGATCTGGGAGAAGAACTTGCCGATGTTCTTTTTGTGGTGTTGTGTTTAGCCAATCAAACCGGAATTGACCTTCAAGATGCTTTTGATAAAAAGCTTGACCTTAAAACCAAAAGGGATCACGATAGGCATCACAATAATCAAAAGTTGCAGTAATCCACAACGAACAATCAACCAAAAACCACGCATTTTGAAACTGAAACTCCACCAAAAAGAACCGTATTTAGACGGAGACATAGCAATTACAGGATCTAAAAGTGAGAGCAACAGATTGCTTTTGCTTCAGGCTTTATTCGGGAATTTTAAGATCAAGAATCTGTCTAACAGCCACGACAGTCAGGTGATGCAAAAAGCATTAGCTTCAAAAGAAAAGACGGTTGATATACATCACGCAGGTACTGCTATGCGTTTTTTAACGGCGTATTTTGCAGCTTTTGAAGATAGAGAAACCATCCTCACGGGAAGTTCTCGTATGCAAGAGCGTCCTATAGGTTTGCTGGTTGATGCCCTGAGAGAATTAGGAGCAGACATTACCTATAAAAATAATGAGGGTTACGCACCGCTTTTGATCAAAGGGAAAAAGCTTACTAAGAGTACGGTTTCACTCGCTGCAAATGTGAGCAGTCAGTATATTTCTGCGTTGATGATGATGGGCGCTTCGTTACCAGACGGAATTGAAATTAATCTCATAGGTCAGATCACTTCAGTGCCTTATATAGAAATGACTCGCTCGCTCCTTACGCAGTTAGGAATCGAAAGTAGTTTTGAAGGACAGCAAATAAAAATTAAACCAGCCGGTGCGATCAACGTTTCAGAAATGGTCGTAGAATCAGACTGGAGTAGCGCATCGTATTACTACAGTCTGGCAGCGCTTTGTGATAAAGCAAAGCTGAAAATTTCAAGCTATAAAGAAAACAGCTTACAGGGAGATTCTGTATTGGCAGAATTGTATCAGAAATTGGGTGTTGAAACTACTTTTGAAGCAAACGCTGTAACGCTTGAGAAAGTTGAAAAACCAAAACCCAGACGTGTAGAGTTTGATCTGGCAAACAGTCCAGATATTGCACAGACGATCGCAGTGACCTGTTACGGCTTGGGCGTTGGTTGTGATCTTTATGGCCTACACACGTTAAAAATAAAAGAGACCGACAGGCTTGAAGCGCTTAAAGCCGAATTGACAAAATTAGGCGCGCATATTTCAGTGACTGATAAATCCTTGCATTTAGAAGGAGAAACCAATTTTCAGTCAGACGTGACCATAAAAACCTATCAGGATCATCGTATGGCTATGGCGTTTGCGCCTTTCGCTTTGCGAGCTCCAATTCTTTTTGAAGATGCCGAAGTGGTCAATAAATCGTATCCTGATTTCTGGGAAGACCTACACGCTTTAGGCTTTAAGATTTCAGAAGTTTAGCACATCTTTTCGCTTGTAAATTCAGGCAGTCCGCGAGGTGATCAAATTAATCATCGATTTACTTGACAACCCCTACCTTGAGGTTGTATATTTGCACGCTATTTTAAATACCTAAAAAACAGAGGTCCCATGGGAATGAAACTTTCACATTTTAACTTTGATTTGCCTAAAGAACTACTTGCTGAGTATCCTGCAGAAAACAGAGATGAGGCACGTTTAATGGTTCTTAACCGCAAGACACAAACTATAGAGCACAAGTTGTTCAAAGATTTGATCGACTATTTTGAGCCAAATGATGTGATGGTATTGAACAATACCAAAGTATTCCCTGCGCGTCTTTATGGTAATAAAGAAAAAACCGGAGCGCGTATTGAGGTGTTTTTACTACGTGAATTAAATTCAGAAACACGCCTTTGGGATGTGCTTGTAGATCCTGCACGTAAAATACGTATTGGTAACAAACTTTATTTTGGTGATGATGAAAGTCTAGTTGCTGAAGTAATTGACAATACTACCTCTAGAGGAAGAACCTTACGTTTCTTATATGACGGTTCGTATCAAGAATTCAGAAATAAATTGACTGAACTTGGTGAAACGCCACTTCCTAAATACATCAAGCGTGATGTTGAACCGGAAGATGCAGAACGTTACCAGACGATTTTTGCTAAAAATGAAGGTGCGGTTGCTGCTCCTACTGCTGGTTTGCACTTTAGTAAGCACTTGTTGAAGCGTTTAGAGATCAAAGGATTGAACTTTGCAGAAGTAACACTTCACGTAGGTTTAGGGACGTTTAGCCCGGTTGAGGTTGAAGATCTTTCTAAGCATAAGATGGACAGCGAGGAAGCGTATATCGACAGTACTGCGACTTCTACCATTAATAAAGCTATTGGGGAGAATCGTAAAGTTTGTGCGGTAGGAACAACTGTGATGCGTGCTTTAGAAAGTTCGGTAAGCTCTAACAGAACTCTTAACGAATTCAGCGGGTGGACCAATAAATTTATTTTCCCTCCATACGATTTCAGTATTGCAAACTGTATGATTACAAACTTCCATACGCCAAAATCAACCTTGATGATGATGGTTTCTGCATTTGCAGGACACGACTTTATGAAAGAGGCTTATGAGCAAGCAGTAAAAGAAAAATATAAGTTTTACAGCTACGGTGATGCGATGTTGATCATCTAATCACTTTTATATTCAGTACAAAAATCCCCGCGCAAACGGGGATTTTTTTATAATCAAAATTCCGGTCTTAGAGAGCGACTTAATTGATAACTTTGCAAGGTGAAAAATACACAGAAAGACATACGAGCACTATCGCGAGAAGAACTGCGTGATTTCTTCGTTTCACAAGGCGAAAAAGCCTTCCGTGGAAATCAGGTGTATGAGTGGCTTTGGGTAAAAGGTGCCCATTCTTTTGATGATATGACCAATATTTCAAAAGAAACTCGTGCTTTTCTCGATGAGCATTTTGTGATCAATCATATCAAAGTTGATCAAATGCAGCGCAGTTCAGACGGTACGATCAAAAATGCGGTAAAACTTCACGACAATCTTACGGTAGAATCGGTTTTGATACCTACGGCGTCGCGCACTACGGCTTGTGTTTCTTCTCAAGTGGGTTGTAGTTTAAATTGTAAGTTTTGTGCAACTGCCCGGTTGAAACGTATGCGCAATCTTAACCCGGACGAAATTTTTGATCAGGTGGTGGCGATCGATCAGCAAAGTAGGTTGTATCACAACAGGCCGTTGTCTAACATTGTTTTTATGGGAATGGGCGAGCCGCTTATGAACTATAAAAACGTGGTAAAGTCTATTGAAAAAATTACAGATCCTGAAGGTTTAGGCATGTCTCCGAAGCGTATTACGGTTTCAACTTCCGGCGTGCCAAAGATCATCAAGAAGATGGCAGATGATGAGGTGAAATTCAATCTTGCGGTTTCACTCCACTCGGCGTTAGATGATGTGCGAACCGATATTATGCCATTCAATGAGCAAATGCCGCTTCAGGAATTGAAAGAAGCTTTACAGTATTGGTATGTGAAGACCAAAAAACGCATCACCTATGAATATGTAGTTTGGCGCGGTATAAACGACCAGGATAAAGATATTGAGGCTTTGATAGATTTCTGTCTGGCAGTTCCTAGTAAAGTCAATTTGATAGAGTACAATCCTATCGATGACGGACAGTTTCAACAGGCAGATCCGTTAGCGATCGATCGCTATGTGGCTAAACTCGAGGATCGCGGAATCACAGTAACCGTACGTCGCTCGCGCGGAAAAGATATCGATGCGGCTTGCGGGCAACTTGCAAACAAAAATGCATAGCGTATAAGCGCTATTTTTGCTAATATTGAATAGGTTTTAAATCAACATAACTGCACTAAAACGAGAACTTGAAAGTAGTCGAACAAATTAAGCAGCCTATTGCTCACGAAATGGAACTTTTTGAGCAGAAGTTCTCGCTTTCGATGAAATCTAAAGTTCCGCTCCTCAACCGAATCACACATTATATCGTAAACCGCAAGGGAAAGCAAATGCGACCGATGTTTGTGTTTCTTGTGGCCAAAATGTTAGGAGACGAGCGCCTTAACGATCGTACCTATCGTGGTGCTTCGGTTATAGAGCTTATACATACCGCAACTTTAGTGCACGATGACGTGGTTGATGACAGCTACCGTCGTCGCGGTTTCTTCAGCTTAAATGCACTATGGAAAAATAAAATTGCCGTCCTCGTGGGTGATTTTTTACTCTCAAAAGGACTTCTACTTTCTATTGATAACGAAGATTTTGATTTACTGCAGATCATTTCGGTAGCCGTTAGAGAGATGAGTGAGGGTGAATTACTTCAAATTGAAAAAGCCCGAGATCTCGATATTACCGAAGAAGTCTATTTTGAGATCATTCGGCAAAAGACAGCAACGCTTATCGCTGCCTGTTGTGCGATGGGTGCCTGCGCCATTCACGCCAGCAAAAAGGATGTGGAGGCGATGCGTAAGTTTGGCGAACTCATAGGTCTTGCCTTTCAGATTAAGGATGACCTTTTTGATTACGGTTCGCAGAAAATCGGAAAGCCTACCGGGATAGATATCAAAGAGCAAAAGATGACGCTTCCGCTTATATATGCAGTGAACAACAGCGACGACAAGCAACGCAAGTGGCTCATCAATTCCGTCAAAAATCACAATAAAGATAAGAAGCGGGTGAATGAGGTGATTGCTTACGTGAAAGAATCTGGCGGACTAGATTACGCAGTGGCAAAAATGAAAGCATTACAGCAAGAGGCATTAAAAATTCTCGATAAATATCCTGAATCTAAGTACAAAGAGGCACTTGTGCTTATGGTGAATTACGTAATTGAGCGAAAAAAATAAATTTTTAAAGTACTGACATTCATTGTTTTAAAAACTTATTTCAAATTATTTTATCTTCCGGGCAACCATTTTAAACTTTTCTGCGTCTTTATTAATGAAGACAGTTTTAAACAGGATTTGTGAAAGTCATTACATTCTTTAACAGCGAGAAACAACTCATAAAGAAAGCCGCGCAGGGCAATCGTGAAGCGCAGCGCAAGCTTTATGATACGCACGCACCTAAAATGCTGGGAGTTTGTCGCCGTTATTTAAATGATGTGATGCAAGCTGAAGAAGCGATGTGTAACGGGTTTTTAAAGGTGTTTAAAAATCTGGATCGCTTTAGAGATGAAGGTAGTTTTGAAGGTTGGGTGCGACGCATTATGGTTAATGAGTCGATCTCTTACTTAAGAAAGGAGCAGAAAATCACGTTTACAGATTATGAGCATCAGGCGGACGATGCAACCTATAATCCTGTGGATAGCGAACTCGATGCTGAAGAAATTCAATTGTTGATAGATCAGCTTCCGGAAGGTTATCGCGCCGTGTTTGTGATGTATGCGGTAGAAGGCTATAAGCATCAGGAGATCGCAAAAATGCTTGATATTTCTGAAAATACTTCTAAATCTCAGCTTTTTAAAGCGCGTAAACTGCTTCAGCAAAAGTTAAACGAACTCAATACCTATCAGTATGGCACCGATAAAGTTTGAAGATAATATTAGAGCGCGCCTGGAGCAACGGGAGATCAAACCTTCTGCTGAAGCTTGGGAGAAGCTAGAGGCTGCGCTTGATCAAGAAGCTAAACCTGCAAAAAGCAGAAAAGGCTACGGTTGGGTTTTGATCGCAGCTAGTTTTATCGGAATTCTAATTCTAGCTGGGCGTTATGTTTTTCAAGATGAGATGGATAAAAACCCTGTAAATCAATTGGTGGAAATTCCGGTTGAAAATAAAGAAGAGCAAAAAACTGAACCTGTAGAAACTCTTCAGCAAAAGCAACAAGAGATCGTACCACAAGAAGAAACAACTGTGGCAGTTCAAGAAGAAAAGCAAGTTGCTGAACCAGAAAAACAATCTTTAGCGCTTCCGGTTCTTAAAAAGTATGAAAATGCAGTAGCTGTAGAGGAATCGCAAGAGCAACCTACTGACGAGAAATTAGATAAAACGACGCAAAGTCAAATAGATGCCGAAGTAAATGATTTGATCAGTAAAGTGCAGGAGCAGCAAAATACTGGAGTTGCCTATTCTGATGCTGAGATTGATAAACTTTTACGAGACGCACAGCGGGATATTATTTCAGAAAAAATGTTTGACCGCGAGCGTAATACGATAAGTGCAGAAGCTTTGCTTTATGAGGTTGAAGAAGAACTGGATCCTTCTTTTAGAGACCGCATTTTTGAAGCGCTTAAAGACGGCTTTATGAAAGCCCGCGAAGCCATTGTTTCTCGCAATAATTAAATAAACTAGCTTGGGGTTACTCTATCCTTTGCCGGTACTAATAAAAATTCATTCATCAATCTAAAGGAAGTTGGTCTTCCCGTCTCGGCGGGACGGGAAGCTGCAACCTTTACTTAAATCAAAAATTATGAGATTCTTACTATTACTTTTAATCACGTTATTAAGTGTTTTGCCGCAAGAAACTTTTGCGCAGCAGACCGAAAAAGAAGAGACGATCGCTACTTTAAACGCTAAAAAAGAAGAAGTGGTACGCGCAGAAAAAGAAGCACTAGAAATCGAAGTGCTTGCCATAAACAAGCGTTTTGAAAATGGAGAATTAACCGAAGAAGAAGCTACTATTTTAAAGAAGGAAGCTGCAAAAAAACACGCTAGAAATATTGAAGATAAACTCGCCATTTTAGAAAGTAAAATAGATTTACTAGAGCGCAACGAGACCGATCTTGATGATGATTCTATCTTTGGGATTTTTATTGGTAGAGATAAATTAACGCTAGGTAAAACCGATGAAAGAGAGGTGGTGTACGACCGCCGTACAACTTCTGATCTCGTGCTGGGAATAGGTTTTAATAATGCGATCATTGATGGCCAATCGCTTAATGACTCGCCTTATAAAATAGGAGGAAGCCGCTTTTTTGAATTGGGAGTCGCCTGGAAAACCCGCGTGTTTACAAATACCAATTTTTTACGCCTGAAGTACGGGTTTAGCTTTCAGTTTAATGGGTTGAAAATGGATAACAATCAATATTTGGTAGACCAAGGTGATCAGACCGTATTAGAAACTTATCCGCTAGATCTGGATAAATCAAAATTTAGAATGGATCATCTGGTATTTCCTGTACATTTTGAAATAGGTCCTTCAACAAAAAAAGTACACGATGATTACTTTAGATATTCTACGCACAATCAGTTTAAGTTAGGATTTGGTGGGTATGCGGGATTCAATTTGCTCACGATTCAGAAATTAAAATATGAAGAAAATGGCGATGATCGCAAGGATAAATTCAAGCAGAATTATAATACAAACAATTTTATTTACGGCTTGAGCGGCTATATCGCTTTTGGAGATACTGCGCTGTATGTGAAGTATGATCTAAACCCAATATTTAAGAATAATCCGGTAGAACAACGCAACTTTTCAGTAGGTCTGCGCTTTGATATGGACTAGGCGTTGGCGGCCCTAGTAAAGTATTTAGAATACCTGTACGATTAAATCTGTACAGGTATTTTTTATTAGTAAATTTGCGACCACCTTTTCATATTGTTAACTGAAGAAATTCTCATTTTTTGATTTCAAAAACTACCATAGATGCCGTATTTGAGACTGCTCGCGTTGAGGAGGTGATTGGTGATTTTGTTCAGCTGAAGAAGTCAGGATCCAATTTTAAAGGTTTGAGTCCGTTCTCAGATGAGCGCACACCCAGTTTTATGGTGTCACCGGTTAAACAAATTTGGAAAGATTTCTCTAGTGGAAAAGGAGGTAATGCGGTTGCTTTCCTGATGGAACACGAGCATTTTACCTATCCCGAAGCGATCAAATATCTCGCAAAAAAGTACAACATTGAGGTTGAAGAAACAGAGCAAACCGATGAGCAAAAGGAGCAGGCCAACGAGCGCGAGAGTATGTATGTGGTTTCAGAGTTTGCAAAAGACTACTTTCATAAAACCCTTATCAATTCTGAACAGGGAAAAGCGATTGGGCTTTCTTATTTTAAAGAACGCGGATTTACCGAAGAAACGATTGAAAAGTTTCAGTTGGGATATTCTCCAGATGTTTGGGACGCTTTTACTTCAGAAGCCATTCGCAAAGGCTACAAGCTGGAATTCTTAGAAAAAACCGGACTTACCATTGTCAAGGAAGAGAAGCAGTTTGACCGCTTTAAAGGCCGGGTGATGTTTCCTATTCATTCATTGAGCGGACGTGTTTTAGGTTTTGGAGGCCGAATTCTTACTAACGAGAAAAAAGCGGCAAAGTATCTAAATAGTCCGGAAAGTGAGATTTACCACAAATCAAAAGTGCTTTATGGTATTTATTATGCCAAGCAAGCGATCGCCAAAGAAGATAATTGCTACTTGGTTGAAGGGTATACCGATGTGATTCAATTGCATCAGTTGGGGGTCGAAAATGTGGTTTCTTCTTCTGGGACTGCTTTGACTCCAGAGCAAATACGTTTGATCAACAGGCTTACGCCAAATATTACCGTGCTTTTTGATGGAGATGCGGCTGGACAGCGTGCTTCGTTACGCGGAATCGATTTGATCCTGGAGCAAGGCATGAACGTGAAGGTGTGTAGTTTTCCTGAAGGAGAAGATCCTGATAGTTTTTCAAAAGCGCATACGCTCACCGAAGTTGAAGATTTTTTAAAGGAAAATGCTAAGGATTTTATTCAGTATAAAGCTTCGTTGTTAGTAAAGGAAGCTCAGGGTGATCCGATCAAGAAGGCAGGTTTGGTGCGTGATATGGTAGAGAGTATTGCTAAAATACCTGATGTCATCAAGCGGGAAATCTATGTGCAAGAATGTGCACGCATTATGGATATCAAGGAGGATGTACTTTTTAATACGCTTGCTCAAATACGCAATAAAGGGAAGAAAGAAGTAGCAAAGCCCGCGGAAAAAAGACCTTCTGGAGGCGAGATGGTACCGCTTAAGAATGAAGAGAAAATCAAGTTTGAGCGGCAGTACGAGTTGGAGCAGAACATTATAAAATTACTCATCACCTTTGCTAAAGAGCCCGTAGAATTTGTAGATCTTGTTTATGATGAAGACGAAGAAGGCAAACTCATTGAGCGCGAAGAAAAGCGCGAGCTAATCATCTACGAGAAAATTTATCTCGATCTACAGGAAGATGAAGTCGAGTTTGCAAATGATGATTTTAAAAAGATCTATCCATTACTTATAGAGCACTTAACGCAGGAAGAGGGTGAGATCAAACTCGATAAGTTGGGCGAATTACTCGAGGCTGCCCAAATGGAAAAAATTTCATCGATCGCTTTTGAGCCTGAAAAACATGAGCTGCACGCCTGGGATCGCCACGAGATTTATGTAAAGACTTTAAAAGACAATGCAGGGTTAGAAACCGTACAAACCTTACTGAATCTAAGACACTTCCTCATTCAGCGTAAAATGGCTGAATTTGGTGAGCAGCTAAAAACCGGAGAATTACCGGAAAATGCTCAAGAGTTTATGGAAGACTTTAAGGACTATAAAACCTTAGAGGTGCTCATCGCAAAAAAACGCAATCTGGTGATTATGCCTTTTATGCGTTAAAGGTCTGAAGTTTGAAGCAAACGTGCTTGCTGTATCAATTCTGCAAGGCTGCCTGCATCAAGTTTCTTAAGAAGTCTGGTCTTGTAGGTGCTTACGGTTTTCTCGTTAATATCTAGTGACTCAGCGATATCTTTATTCCTTTTTCCTGAAGAAAGCATATTCAAAACTTCGGTCTCCCGAGTAGATAATTTCTTATAGCGGTATGCTAATGAGTTGTTTTGCGCCGAATCAGTATTTGAAAGCATTTCAACCAAATTATTGTTGAGGTAAATACCGCCTCGAGCAACTTGTACAACCGCTTTATGCACGGTTTGCGTTTCGGCTATTTTGCCAATATATCCCATCGCTCCTGCTTTAATTGCACTTAATGCATACATGCCTTCAGGATGCGTACTAAACACCATGATTTTAATTCCGGGAAAGAGCTTACGCAATTCTTTGATCGCAGATAATCCTTGAAGGTTAGGCATATCAATTTCCATAATGACAAGGTCAGGAACTTGCTCTTCAAGCGATGGAATTAGATCTTTTCCGTCAGAAACCACATCGATAATTTCGTGTGGCGTGTCTTTAAGAATATGAGTTAATCCATCTACAATTATAGGGTGATGATCTGCAACGGTTATGGTAATCATGTTGGAATTTAAGGTTTATGCCAACTAAATTATAACCATTATTTGTAAATGAAAATGCTTTTCGCTGTAAGAATTAATTTACAGGATGAACGAATGCTTTATTTTAATTCGTTAGGAATTTCACACACAGGAATAGGTTCCATCTTATGTTTGTTGGCATTATTAAAGCCTTTATAGATCGAAAAGACTTTTTGCTCTCTACCTTCAAAATCATCAACGGTTTTACCTTTTTCATCTTGGTACATCGCCCATTCAAGTTCGTCGTAGGTAGCGCCAATTTGATCTTCATCACTGCGATCATCTCCCCAGAGTCCGTCTGTAGGTTTTGCCACCTGAATGCTTTCAGGAACACCAAGTTCTTTGGCTAGCGCATAAACTTCACTTTTCATAAGATCAGCAATCGGGCTTAAATCAACACCGCCATCACCGTATTTCGTATAGAAACCTACTCCAAAATCCTCCACTTTATTGCCGGTGCCGGCAACAAGATAACCGTGTAAACCAGCAAAATAATAAAGCGTACTCATACGTAATCGTGCACGTGTATTTGCCAAGCTAAGCTCTAACCCCGGGTTGGTCTCCGTTTCAGCGGCGGGTAAAGCAGTTTTAAAAGTTTCAAAAGTTTGGGTAAGATCAACACGCACATCAGATACATTTGCAAAGCGTTTTTTGAGTTGTGCGATATGCTCTTGAGCACGCGTCACGTGACTTTCAGGCTGATGAATAGGCATTTCTACACAAAGCACGCGTAATCCTGTTTTTGCACAAAGACTAGAGGTGGTGGCACTGTCAATTCCACCGCTAATGCCTACAACAAAGCCTTGTATGTTTGCGTTTGTAGCGTAGGTTTTTAGCCAATTAACAATATGATCGATTACTTTTTCGGTTTGCATAAGAAACAGGATTTATAGTTTGTAAATACTACCTTTGCGCAGCAATTTATGATGGTGAATTTACTAAAATTTCAAATGTTTAAAAGGGTGTCGCGCTTGTTAAGTGTACGATTTAGCTTTTTTTTAGGGCTTCTTGTGTTTTTGGTCGTGGGATGTGGTGATGACGTAAAAATCCCTGATGAAATTTCGCAGATTCCAATCGAATTGGAGTTGGATCGATTTGATCAAAAATTCGCAAAAACCGATTCTTCAGGATTAAAAGATTTGATGCGTTCTTATCCTTATTTGTTTCCTGAACAATATACCTATGATTTTTGGGTGACCAAAGTGCAAGACACAATTCAGCTGGAGTTGAATAAGGAAGTTACCGCTGCATTTCCTGATTTTAATGAGGAGTTGGTTGCGCTCGACAATCTTTTTAAGCATATAAAATATTACTACCCTAAAACACCTGTACCTAAGGTGGTGACCATAACTTCTGACGTAGCTTATAGAACTCCGGTGATTTTGACAGATAGTTTACTGGTAATAGGCTTAGATAACTACCTGGGCGAGGAGCATCATTTCTATAACGGGATTCAGCGTTTTTACACGCAAAATTTTAGAAAAGAGCAGATCGATGTTGATGTGGCTGATGCTTTTGTGCAAAAGCGTGTACGTAAAATGGGAAACCGACGCTTTTTAGATGAAATGATTTATCACGGGAAGCGACTGTATATGATGCAGCAACTCTTAACGCTGGAAGCTGAAAATGAAATTATAGGCTATACGCCAGAACAACTCGATTGGGCTGAAGCAAATGAGGTAGACATCTGGACCTATTTTATAGAAAATGAGGTGTTGTTTGATACCGATAGTAAGCTCCTCAGCCGCTTTATCAATCCGGCGCCATTCTCAAAGTTTTACTTGGAGTTCGATAATGAGAGTCCGCCGCGATTAGGGCGTTATATCGGCTGGCAAATGGTCAAGGCCTATATGCAACGCAATAACATACCTTTGCAATTATTGCCAGAAAAGAGCAGTGAAGAGATTTTTAAACAAGCAAATTACAAACCCCGCAAATAAACGGTTGATGAAAACAGAAATAAAACTAAGTGTAGAATTAGACGAAAACAGAGTGCCAGAAAAAATCTCTTGGAATGCGCCTGATGGTGGTGTTTCGCACGAGCCGGCAAAGGCGTTAATGCTTTCACTTTGGGATCATAATAAACAAGAAGCTGCGCGTATAGATTTATGGACCAAAGATATGCCTGTAGATGAGATGAAAGTGTTTTTTCATCAAACTTTGGTGAGTATGGCTAATACCTTTAAGCGTGCTACAGATGATGATAAGATGTCTGCTACGATGATGGATTTCTGTGATTATTTTGCTGAAAAGTTAGAGTTGAAAAAGTAATTGAATTTTTCCGGAAGGTGATGCAGCTCTTGTTTGTCTATAATGCACGTTCCGGAAAATTGAATGCGTTTTTTGATAGTGTTCATAAAATTATGAGTCCGTCTACGTATTCCTGTAGGTTGTGCACGCTTACGCACGACGCATTTCAAGAGCGAAGTCTTTGGAAAGATTTTAGAGAAAATAGCGGTATTGAAATGCTTTTTTTTCACCGAGACGAGTTTCTTCAGAAATACGGTGAAGTTTTAGAAGCGAAATTCAGCTATCCGGTGATCTTGAGGAAAACCGAAGAAAGGCTTGAGGTTTTTATGACTAAGGAAGAATTAAATGCGCTTTCTTCTGAAACTGAACTTATAAAGCGAATAAACGCTAGAATTAAGACTCTTTGAGCTGCGCGTTTATAGCATCAATATAATCGAGAATTTCATCTTTGCCGGTGCTGTTTGTAGCGCTACTTATAAAATAATTGGGCATTTCGGCCCAGGCCCCGGCTAGTAATTCCTGTTTGTAATTTTCGATATTGCGTTCTAAGGCTTTTGGTTTCAGTTTATCTGCTTTGGTGAAAATTATAGAAAACGGAATCTGTTTTTCGCCTAAATATTGCATAAACTCCCGGTCAATAGGTTGCGGCTCGTGTCTACAGTCAATAAGCACAAAAGCAGAAACCAGCTGTTCACGCTCCTCAAAATACTGCGTGATGAATTTTTGAAATTCTTTCTTTACCTTTTTAGAAACACGCGCATAACCATATCCCGGTAAATCAACAAGATACCATGTTTGGTTGATCACAAAGTGATTGATGAGCTGTGTTTTTCCCGGGCGTCCTGATGTTTTAGCCAGATTTTTACGATCGGTAAGCATATTGATCAAGCTCGACTTTCCCACATTAGATCGACCTATAAATGCATATTCCGGCATCTTATTTTTAGGGCACTTGGCAACATTAGAATTACTTACGAGAAATTCTGCAGATTTAATATGCATGGGAAAAAGGTTTTAGATGTTTCGGTCTTTAAGCCATCCTGAAAGAATCTCATTAAATTCTTCAGGGCGTTCCATCATAGCTGCATGTCCACATTTATCAATCCAGAAAAGATCAGAATCGGGTAACAGCTTGTTGAAGTCTTCAGCAACTTCTGGAGGAGTGACATTGTCATTGCGGCCCCAGATGATGCATGTAGAGGTTTTCATGTGAGGTAGGTCCTGAGCCATGTTGTGGCGTATGGCACTTTTGGCAATCGCTAAAGTCTTGATAAGCTTGTTGCGATCGTTTACGGTCTCGTATACTTCGTCTACAATCTCTTTGGTAGCAACCGCGGGATCATAAAAGACGTCTTCTGCTTTTTTCTTGATATACTCATAATCCCCGCGCTTTGGATAGCTTTCGCCCATCGCGCTTTCATAAAGACCAGAGCTTCCGGTAATCACTAATGCTTTCATCACATCCGGATATAATTTGGTGTGATAAAGTGCGATATGTCCGCCAAGAGAGTTGCCTAATAAAATCACTTCCTTAAACCCTTTCATAACTATAAAGTCATTAAGGTATTTAGCAAAGGTTTTTACCCCTGTTTTAATAAGAGGCATAGAATATAATGGTAACTCGGGGATTACAATTTTGTATCCGCTTTCAGAAAAATGATCGGTTACTGCGTCAAAATTACTCAGGCCGCCCATCAGTCCGTGAAGAATTACTATAGGAGTTCCTTCACCAACTTCTAAGTAGGTGAATTTTCCCTCGGTTTTTAATTGGTGCTTCATAATTAATTAGGTCGGCAAGCGGCTTTGCCACAAATATAGACATTTAGACCAAATTGAAAATCTAAAAATACAGTTGTCTGCAAAGCTACAGCCAGTCTGCGATAACAAGAGGTTTTGACACAGGCTACTAGCTTAATGTTAAGGTTTTCAGAATAATTAACAAGTGGGAGAATTTATCAACAAAGTGGTAGAATGTGGGAGAATGTGGTATAAAATTCTATATATTTGAATTTATTATACCTAAAACCTACTGTATTCTTGCTCAGCCTTATAGGAACATATGAGTGTAAAGTTGACGCAAAAGGAAGGCTCATGATGCCGTCTGCGTTGAAAAAACAACTTGCAAAAGAGTTGCAGGAGGGCTTTGTGGTGAAGCGATCGGTTTTTAATTCTTGTCTTGAATTGTGGCCGATGTCTGAGTGGGAGGTGATGATGAAAAAATTAAACGGACTCAATCGCTTTGTTAAAAAGAATGTTGATTTCATTAGGAAGTTTACGGCAGGTGTAAAGTTAGTTGAAGCTGATGCTTCCGGGAGGCTTTTGATACCTAAAGATTTGATCGCGTTCGCGTCAATCACTAAAGATATCGTACTGACTTCCGGGGGGAATATCATTGAGATTTGGGATGCTGTAGGTTATGAAGAAGCGGTAAGCAATGAGGATGGAGATTTTGCTGCGTTAGCAGAAGAAGTAATGGGAGATCAAAACGACGTGCCAGATGGATTATCATAACCCAGTTTTATTGAAAGAGACTGTTGATGGTTTGGCGATCAAACCTGAAGGCGTTTACGTAGATGTGACTTTTGGAGGTGGTGGTCATTCCCGGGAGATCTTAAAACGTCTTGGCGATCAGGGTAAACTGTTTGCTTTTGATCAGGATAAGGATGCGCTCGATAATGCGCTTGAGGACCCACGATTTACGTTGATCAATGAGAATTTTCGCTTTGCGAAACGCTTTTTGAGATTTTACGGGGCGGCAAAAGTTGATGGTATTTTAGGAGATTTTGGGGTTTCGTCGCATCAGTTTGATGTTGCAGAACGTGGATTCTCGACACGTTTTGATGCGAAACTTGATATGCGCATGAATCAAGATGATAAGCTTTCTGCATATCACGTGGTGAATGAATATTCTGAAGAAGATCTGGGGCGTGTGCTTTTGCAATATGGAGAATTGAGAAGTGCTCCTAAGTTGGCGAGAACTTTAGTTTCTGTGCGAAAGGATAAAGCTATAGAGACTACCGAAGACTTAAAGCAAGCGCTTCAGTCGTATCTGCCAAAGGGGCGCGAGCATAAATTGTTGGCGCAGATCTATCAGGCGATTCGTATAGAAGTGAATCAAGAGTTAGAGGTGTTGAAGGAGTTTCTTCAGCAAACCGAAGAAATGTTGAAACCGGGCGGGCGCTTGAGCTTGATCTCATATCACTCGCTTGAAGATAGATTGGTAAAGCGTTATATGCGTAATGGTCTTTTTGAGGGAGAGCCTGAGAAAGACATTTTTGGAAATTTCACCGTGCCTTTTAAAAAGGTTGGCGGTTTGATTGTTCCATCTAAAGAAGAGATAAAACAAAACAATAGAGCGCGCAGTGCAAAATTGCGTGTTGCTGAAAAGTTATAACGGAGTTGAAAGAAGGAGTTTATAACATACTCAAAGGAAGATTCCTGTTTAGCGATGATGCGGTCAAAAACTGGCGTATGATCATCTTTTTGTCGGTTTTGGCAATAGTGATGATCGGGAGTTCGCATCGCGCAGATAAAAAAGTGCACCTGATCTCGCAGTTAAATGCTGAAGTGAAAGAGTTGCATAGTGAATTTGTAGATACCCGGCTTGAAGCACGCCGGTTAAAAATGGAAACCGTAGTAACGCGGCAAGTGGCAGAACAAGGTTTGGCGCCTTCGTTAACCCCGCCCAAAAAAATTAAAGTAACAAAAACACCTTAAGTTCAAAATGGCTACCAGCGAAAAGAACATATTGAACCGGATGTATTTAGTGGCAGGAGGTATGTTTCTCTTCGCCCTTTTTGTTGCGTTTAAACTTTGCAACATTCAGTTGGCTGAAGGTGATAAATACAAAGAGCTTGCAGAAGCGCGTACCGAGCGTATGTTTACGATTCCGGCGAATCGCGGTAATCTCTATGCGGGTGACGGTAGCTTGCTGGCTACTTCAGTGCCTAAGTATGATATTCGTTTTGATGCTTTGGCTCCAAAGCAAGCTGATTTTGAAGAAAATATTCAAGGGCTTTCAAAGGGACTTTCAGAGCAATTAGGTAAATCGCAGTCTTATTATATAGATCTACTGCGCAAGGCTCGTGTAAATAAAAACCGCTATTTGTTGCTAGCGCGCAACTTGGGGTATTCAAAATATTTAGCGATCAAAAGTCTTCCGCTATTCAACAAAGGTCCTTATAAAGGTGGGATCATCACCGAGCAGCGTACGGTGCGTGAGCATCCACTGGATAAAATTGCAGAGCGAACCATTGGTTACGATCGCCTTACTGAGTATGGTCGTTACAGTGAAGCAGGTTTGGAAGGTGCATTTGGTCCTTATTTAAGAGGTAAGGAAGGACGACGTCTTAAGCAGCGCATTGCAAAAGGACAATGGAAGCCCATTGGCGATGATAATATTGTAGAGCCTCAAGATGGCTATGATGTGATCTCGACCATCGATGTGAATATTCAGGACATTGCACATCACGCATTGTTAGCTTCGTTAGAAAAGTTTGAAGCAGACCACGGTTGTGTGGTGGTGATGGAAACGAAAACCGGTGAGATCAAAGCGATCTCAAATTTAGGTCGTACCGAAGATGGTGATGGTTATTATGAAGATCGAAATTATGCCGTTTATGAGTCGGCTGAACCGGGTTCTACCTTTAAGTTGATGGCTATGGTCGCAGCGCTTGAAGACCGGGTCATCGATACGAGTGATGTAGTAGATACCGAAAACGGTCGTGTGCGTTTTTACAACAGAACAGTGTACGACTCGCATTGGGGTGGTTACGGTAAAATTTCGGCGGCGCGTGCATTCGAACTTTCATCAAACACGGCTTTTGCAAAAATCATAAATGAAGGGTATAAAGATGATCCTAAGCGTTTTTTAAAACGCCTTTATAATATGGGGCTTAACGACAAGTTAGGGCTCGAGATCAAAGGAGAAGGAAGTCCTAAGTTTCCGTATCCCGGAGATTCTAATTGGTACGGAACTACTTTGCCATGGATGGCTTTTGGTTATGGAGTTTCGCTTACACCATTACAAACCTTGACATTTTATAATGCTATCGCAAATGATGGGGAAATGGTAAAGCCGCGTTTCATTAAAGAGGTGAAAAAGTGGGATGTCTCCATTGAAAAATTTGATAAAGAAGTGATCAATCCGGCGATTTGTTCGCAAGCGACCATAGACAAAGCGCAGGAGATGATGAAAAACGTGGTAGAACGCGGAACAGGAAAAGATATTTATTCCAAAAACTTTTCAATGGCCGGTAAAACAGGAACCTGTCAGACCGAATATTGGAAGGAAGAGGGTAAGTATATCGCTTCTTTTGCGGGGTATTTTCCGGCAGACAATCCGGAGTATTCGTGCATTGTCGTGATTCATAAACCGAATAAAAAGATTGGTTATTACGGAGGTGTTGTGGCGGCTCCAGTCTTTAGAAAAATCGCACAAAAGATATATAGTGACACGCCTATAATTGATGAGGTTAAACTTGCCGAAGCCAATACTGCTTCGGTTGAGAAGGACTTTGAGAATTATTTTGAAAAGGCACAGAAGGCCTCAGCGACCATTCCTAATGTAAGAGGAATGAGCGGGATGGATGCGGTTTCCTTATTAGAGAATTTAGGCTTGAAAGTAGAATTTTCAGGAAGCGGAAAAGTTAAAAGTCAGTCGCTTAAAGCGGGACAAAAACTGAGTAAAAATCAAAAAATCATTTTGCAACTGTCGTGATTCTTTTAAAAGACATATTGTATAAAGTGACGTTAGAGTCTGTTACCGGCAATCCCAATGTGCCGGTAAACGCGATTCACTTTGATTCGCGTAAAGTAGGACTTAATGATGTTTTTGTCGCGATAAGCGGTACGCAAAGTGACGGCCATAATTTTATAAAAAAGGCTGAAGAGCAAGGGGCGATCGCGATCATTTGTGAGCAAATGCCTGAGAATTTTGTAAACGGGATCACCTACGTACAAACTTCAGATACGGCACAGGCGCTGGCGATGATGGCTTCTAATTATTATGAGAATCCTTCAGAGAATCTAAAATTGGTGGGTATTACCGGTACCAACGGTAAAACAACCATTGCAACCTTATTGCATCAGTTGTTTACTAAAGCTGGTTTTAAAGCCGGATTGCTTTCTACGGTTAAAGTTTTGGTGGGAGATGAAGAATTTCCGGCGACACATACCACGCCAGATTCACTTACGATCAATAAATACCTGGCGATGATGAATGAAGCCGGTGTTGAATATTGCTTTATGGAAGTAAGCTCGCACGGGATTCATCAAAAACGTACCGAAGGCTTACACTTTGAAGGTGGAATTTTTACTAATCTAAGCCACGATCACTTGGATTATCACAAAACCTTTGCAGAGTACCGCGATGTGAAGAAATCTTTCTTTGATAACCTGCCGAAGACGGCATTTGCATTATCAAATATTGATGATAAAAACGGCCAGGTAATGTTGCAAAATACACGGGCTAAAAAAGTGACCTATGCGTTAAAGTCTTTTGCCGATTATCGCGCGCAGATCTTAGAAAATCAATTCACCGGCTTGTTGCTTAAAGTGAACGATCAGGAAGTTTGGGTGAAGTTGATAGGTTCTTTTAACGCCTACAATGTTTTGGCGATTTATGCTGCTGCAGAATTGCTAGGCTTGAGTCAGCTTGAAGCGCTTCAGTATTTGTCAGAATTAACGAGTGTAAGCGGCAGATTTCAGTATATGATTTCGGCTAAAAAGATCACGGCGATTGTGGATTATGCACATACTCCTGATGCACTTAAAAATGTACTGGAAACCATAAATGACATCCGTACTAAAAACGAAGAATTGATCACGGTGGTAGGATGTGGTGGTGATCGGGATCGAACCAAAAGACCAAAAATGGGGAAAATCGCTGCGGCGCTAAGTACCAAAGTGGTTTTTACGAGTGACAATCCGCGTAGCGAAGACCCGGATACGATTATTGAAGAGATAGAAGCGGGTGTGGAGCCTGTAGATTATAAAAAGACTGTAGCAATTACTTCTCGTAAGCAAGCGATCAAAGCAGCCTGCCAAATGGCAGAAGAAAATGACATCATTTTAATCGCAGGAAAAGGACACGAAACCTACCAAGAGGTAAAGGGAGAGCGTACCGATTTTGATGATTTTAAAATTGTAAAAGAACTATTAACCGAGCTGAATAAATAAGCAAAAGCCAAAGGCGAAAAAGAATTTTAAATGCTGTATTACCTTTTTGAATATTTAGAGCGTGCATACAACTTCCCCGGGGCAAGTTTATTTGGCTTTATCACGTTTCGCGCGGCAATAGCGATCATCATGTCGCTGGCGATTTCTACCATTTGGGGAAAGCGCATCATCTTGTATTTACAGAAAAAACAATTGGGCGAATCTATACGTGACTTAGGGTTAGAAGGTCAGGTAGAGAAAGCAGGAACCCCAACAATGGGTGGATTAATCATCATTTTGGCCACATTGATTCCGGTGTTTTTGTTAGCTAAGCTCGAAAATATTTATGTCATCCTTCTTATTGTGACCACGTTGTGGATGGGTGCCATAGGTTTTATGGATGATTTCTTGAAAATCAGAAAGAAGAACAAAGAAGGACTTCAGGGCAAGTTTAAGATATTTGGTCAGGTTGGTTTAGGAATTATTGTGGGTGCAACCATTTTCTTCCATCCGGGTGTGACTGTAAAAGACGAGATCGCAAATAAACCGGCGCAACAAGAAGAATTGGTTGACAGTTCTACGACCGAATTTTCTTCGGAAGAAAAAGCTTTGACGACCACCATTCCTTTTGTGAAAAATAATGAGATCGATTATAGCATTCTAGTGAGTTGGTTGGGCGAGGACTATGTAAAATATGCTTGGTTATTATTTATTCCTATTGTCATATTTATTGTTACTGCAGTGTCTAATGGGGCCAACCTTACGGACGGAATTGACGGCTTGGCTGCCGGCTCTTCAGCGATCATCGTGCTCACTTTGGGGATTTTTGCGTGGGTGTCTGGTAACATCATCTTTAGTGATTATCTCGATGTGATGTATATCCCGCGTTCGGGAGAGATGGTAATTTTTATTACTGCATTTGTGGGAGCTCTAGTAGGGTTTTTATGGTACAACACGTATCCCGCCCAAATTTTTATGGGAGATACGGGGAGTTTAACCATAGGCGGAATCATCGCCGTGATCGCCATCGCTATTCGTAAAGAATTACTCATTCCATTACTATGCGGGATTTTCTTTATGGAAACCCTTTCGGTAATGCTGCAAGTAAGTTGGTTTAAATACACCAAGAAAAAAACAGGTGAAGGCCGTCGCATTTTTTTAATGTCGCCGTTGCATCACCATTACCAGAAAAAGGGCCTTCACGAGAGTAAGATCGTGACGCGCTTTTGGATTATAGGCATTTTACTCGCGATCATCACCATTGTCACTTTAAAAGTTAGATAGATGAAGCGGCTAGTGATCTTGGGTGGTGGTGAAAGCGGAATTGGCACAGCCATTTTGGGTAAAAAAGAAGGTTTTGAAGTTTTTGTCTCAGACTTTGGGAAGATTAAACCAAAATACCTTGACGTTCTTAAAAACAATGAAATTGAATGGGAAGACGGTGGTCACACCGAAGCAAAAATTCTCAATGCAGACCTCGTGATGAAGAGTCCGGGAATTCCTGATAAAGCACCACTCATTAAAAAGTTGGTTGAAGCAGGTATTTCTGTGATCTCAGAAATTGAGTTTGCAGCACGCTATACTAAGGCAACTTTGGTGGGGATTACCGGTAGTAACGGTAAAACCACCACCACTATGCTTATGGCGCACCTGCTTAAGCAAGCCGGATTGAAAAGTGTGGCTGCGGGAAATATTGGTGACAGTTTTGCAAAATGGGTGGCGCTTGATGATCAGGATTTTTATGCTTTAGAAATTAGCAGTTTCCAGCTGGATGGTATTGAAGATTTTGCGCCTCATATCGCGATTTTGACCAGCATCACACCAGACCATTTGGATCGCTACGAGTATAAGTTTGAAAATTATATCAAGTCTAAATTCCGCATAGCGGAAAACCAGACCGAAAAGGATTACTTGATTTATGATGCAGACGATCCTGTGATTACAGACTGGTTAGCAAAACATCCCGTGCGATCACAGTGTGTACCTTTTTCAATTTCAAAACAACTAAAAAAAGGAGCGTATTACGCTCAAGAAGAAATAAACATTTTAATTGACGATACAACAATGACTATGTCAACAAAAAACTTAACTATTAAAGGGGCGCATAACACTAAGAATGCGATGGCTGCGGCAACTGCTGCACGTTTATTAAGCATTCGTAAAGCGACCATTAGAGAATCTTTAGAGGGTTTTCAAGGGGTTGAACATCGCTTAGAGCAGGTGCTTAAGATCAATCACGTGTCTTACATCAATGATTCAAAAGCGACCAATGTGAACGCTACATTTTATGCCTTAGATAGTATGAGTGCTCCAACGGTTTGGATTGTTGGCGGTGTAGATAAAGGAAATGACTATACTGATTTGTTTCCTTTGGTGAATGAAAAAGTAAAAGGAATCATCTGCCTAGGTGTTGATAATGCAAAGCTTTTGAATACGTTTTCAGGAATGGTAGAAACCATTATTGAAACCCAATCTATTACCGAAGCGGTAAAGATCGCTTATAAATTGAGCGATAAAGGCGATAATGTGTTGTTGTCTCCTGCGTGTGCAAGTTTCGATTTGTTTGAGAATTATGAAGATCGCGGGCGTCAATTTAAAGAAGCAGTACGAAATCTATAAATAAGATTGAGAGTTGAGTAAAACCAAAAACATATTTTCAACCTTAAAAGGAGATCGGGCGATCTGGGCAATCACTGCCTTTTTAGCGCTGTTTTCTTTTTTGCCGGTGTTTAGTGCGAGCAGCAACCTTGCCTATTTATACGGTAATGGGGAAACCTTGCCGTTTTTGGTGCGGCATTTTATGCATTTGGTTCTAGGTTTTGCGATCATTTATGGGGTGCACAAAGTACCTGCGCATTATTTTAAAGGCTTGTCGATCATTGGAGTTCCAATAGTGATCATTCTTTTGTTGATCACGATGGCACAAGGAACCACCATAGATGGTGCCAACGCCAGTAGATGGATTAAAGTGCCTTTTGTTGGGATCACGTTTCAAACCTCGACTTTGGCTTCGGTGGTGTTGATGATCTATATCGCGCGCTACCTTTCAAAAATTAAAGATCAGCAAATCACTTTTAAAGAAAGCATTTTGCCGCTTTGGGTACCAGTGGCTTTGATCTTAGGATTGATTCTTCCGGCCAACTTTTCAACTACAGCGATCATTTTTGCGATGGTGCTCACCTTGGTTTTTATGGGAGGCTATCCCTTTAAATATTTAGCGATAATCGTTGCGACCGGTTTGCTGGCCCTTACGATGTTTATTTTGGCAGCCAAGGCTTTTCCGGGAGTGTTTCCTAACCGTGTGGATACCTGGATGAGTCGTATAGACAGCTTTGCAGATGATGAAGATAGTGAAGGGGATTATCAGATAGAGAAAGCAAAAATTGCGATTGCGACCGGCGGTCTAACCGGTTTAGGGCCGGGGAAAAGTGTTCAGAAAAACTTTTTGCCCCAATCCTCATCAGATTTTATTTATGCGATCATCGTAGAAGAATTTGGTTTGGTAGGTGGTTTAATGTTGTTGCTAATGTATTTGCTCTTGCTGTTTAGAATTTTAGTAGTAGCGCATAAAGCCGATACAGTTTTTGGAAAACTCGCTGTAATGGGAGTAGGCTTGCCTATTGTGTTTCAGGCATTGATTAATATGGCGGTTGCGGTAGAATTATTTCCGGTGACCGGGCAAACCTTGCCACTTGTAAGTAGTGGTGGGACCTCGATCTGGATGACCTGCTTGGCGATAGGGATTATTTTAAGCGTAAGTGCAAAGCGCGAAGAAGTGCGTGTGAAGGAAGAAGAGGAAATGAATCCGCTTGATGTATTAAGCGAAGCGATGTAAACGAAGATAAAGATTTGAAGAACTATAAATTTATACTATCAGGAGGCGGAACCGGGGGGCATATTTATCCGGCGATTGCGATTGCTGATGCTTTGAAAGCAAAGTATCCGCAAGCGGAATTCCTTTTTGTGGGGTCTCAAGATCGTATGGAAATGGAAAAAGTGCCTAAAGCAGGTTACGAGATCAAAGGACTTTGGATAGCCGGAATTCAACGAAAGTTGACCTGGTCAAATTTGATGTTTCCATTTAAACTGATCAGTAGTTTATTCAAGTCGGCAGGAATTATCAGAAGATTCAAACCCGATGCAGTAATTGGTACCGGTGGTTTTGCAAGTGGTCCTTTGCTTGAGATGGCAACACGATACAACGTACCGGCATTGATTCAAGAGCAAAATAGTTTTGCGGGAATTACCAATAAGCTTTTGGCAAAAAAAGTACAGAAGATCTGTGTCGCCTACGATGGGATGCAGCAGTTTTTTCCGCAGGAAAAAATTGTAAAAACAGGAAATCCGGTGCGACAGGATTTGTTGGCTATTGAAACGATGCGCGAACAGGGCATAGAAAAATTCGGTCTAAAAAAGGATAAAAAAACCTTGTTGATTTTAGGCGGAAGTCTTGGTGCTAGAGCGATTAATAAATTGATCGATAGCGAGCTGCAGTTTATTCTTGATCAAGAGGTGCAAATCATCTGGCAAAGTGGGCAGTTGTACTATGAAGAATATAAAAAGCATAATGTCGTTGAGGATGTGCAGGTGTTGCCATACATTGACACGATGAATCTGGCTTATGCAGCTGCTGATATCATTATAAGCAGAGCAGGTGCGGGATCGGTATCAGAGTTGGCGTTGGTAGGAAAACCGGTAATTTTTATACCGTCTCCCAATGTGGCTGAAGATCATCAGACCAAAAATGCAGAGGCGATTGTGTCTAAGGATGCAGCGATCCTGCTCAAAGAAAAAGATGTAAAAGCAGATTTTGAACCTGTTTTTAAAGCGCTTGTGCACGATGAAGCTAAGCAACAGCTTTTGGGTGAAAACATTAAAAAGATCGCATTGCCACAGGCAACGCAACATATTGTAAACGAAGTAGAAAAATTATTAAAGCAGTAGGTGAAAACGCTTGATCACATATCGCATATTTATTTCATCGGCATAGGCGGAATTGGGATGAGCGCGCTCGCGCGATATTTTCAAGCTGCCGGGAAGAAAGTGGCGGGCTATGATAAAACACCTTCGCAGATCACAAAATCGCTTGAAGAGCTTGGAATCGTCATAAGTTATCAAGATGCTGCTGAAGCGATTCCTACGGAATTTAAAACCTCAGAAAAAACGCTGGTGGTATATACGCCTGCGGTTCCTAAAGCACATAAAGCCTATCAGTTTTATTTGGCTGAAGGATTTCAAATTAAAAAGCGCGCTGAAGTTTTAGGCTGGTTGACTCAGGAGAAATTCTGCTTAGCAGTCGCAGGAACTCATGGCAAAACCACAACCAGTGCGATGCTTGGTCATTTGATGGCATTTTGTAAGCTGCCGGTTACCGCTTTTTTAGGCGGAATTGCAGAAAATTATCAAAGTAATTTGATTCAGCACGGTGAGGAAATCGTGGTGGTAGAAGCAGATGAGTTTGATCGCTCGTTTATGCAACTGTACCCTAATATCGCAGCAATCACTTCGATGGATGCAGATCATTTGGATATTTACGGCGATGCCGAAGCCTTGCACAAAAGCTTCAGAGATTTTGCAGCTCAAGTCAAAGAAGATGGTGTGCTGTTTGTAAAAAACGGACTACCACTAGACGGAATTACCGTAGGTATAGAAGACGATTCCGTCTATGCGGCTTTAAATATAAAAATAGAAAACGGGGCCTATCATTTTGATTTAAAACATCCCGATGGGCTTATTGAAGATTTAGTGCTTAACCTGCCTGGTAGACATAATTTGTCTAATGCGACAACCGCTTTGGCGATGGCTTTACATTACGGCTGCCCTGCCGATAAGCTCGCCAAAGCTCTGTTTGCATTCAAAGGTGTTAATCGCAGGTTTACGTATCGTATTAAAAAGGCAAATGAGGTGCTTATTGATGATTATGCGCATCACCCTGCCGAAATAAATGCAGTGCATAGCGCTGTACGAGAGATGTACCCAAACAAGCGGGTTTTGGCAGTTTTTCAGCCGCATTTATTCAGTCGTACGCGTGATTTTATGGAAGATTTTGCAGCAAGTTTAGCACAGTTTGATGAGTTGCTGCTTTTAGATATCTATCCGGCTCGGGAAGAACCTATAGAAGGGATTACTTCTGAAAAGTTACTGGAGTTAATTCCGCTTACGCGAAAAGAAGTGATTTTAAAAGCACAACTGGAAGAGAAGTTGCAGGCGTCAAAAGCGACTGTAAAAGTGATGATGGGAGCTGGAGATATAGGTGAGGAAATTTTAAAACTGACTAAAACATTAGCGGTATGAAAATCAATTGGTTTTACATAAGGATGTTGGTTTTGGTCGCGGTTACCTTGGGTTTGGTTGCCTTTACGCACAAACGCAATGCAAACCGAAAAGTAAAAGAAGTTAAAGTAAATTTTGAAGCAGGTGCAAACCTCTTTGTTACAGCCGAATCGGTTGATAAATTGTTGATACAAAACGGGAAACCTATTGAGGGACAGTACAAAGAAATTTTAGATTTGAAAGACCTCGAAGATAAACTCGATGCGCATGCTATGATCGCCGATGCAGATGTTTATATGACATTAGATGGTGTGGTGGGAGCGACTGTAAAGCAGAGAAAACCATTAGCTCGAGTTCAGACAAAGACCCCATTTTATATTGATGAAGAAGGTAAAACCATGCCTTTGTCAACTAATTATTCTGCCCGTGTGCCTTTGGTGACCGGTGTTTCAAAAGAGCAGGTGAATGAGATTTATCCGCTTTTAAACTATTTACAGGAAGATAATGTACTGGCAACTCAGGTTGTGGGTATTTCTAGAGATAAAACCGGCGATTATAGCCTAACACTTCGCGTGTTGAATTATAAAGTTATCGTAGGCAAGATAGAGCAGTTGTCGAGTAAGTTTTCAAATTACAAGGCATTCTATCAAAAGGCGATTAAAGACAATAGTCTTGAAGTTTATAAAAGTATTGATTTGCGTTTTAAAGGGCAGGTCGTAGGGACAAAAAAGTAAGTTATGGAGCATAAGGACATAGCAGTAGGACTGGATATAGGTACCACTAAGATTGTGGCGATGATAGGCAGGTACAACGAGTATCAGAAGCTTGAGATCTTGGGTATTGGTAAATCCAAGAGTTTGGGTGTGCATCGTGGGGTAGTGAATAATATTACTCAGACGATTCAATCTATCCAACAAGCTGTGCAGGAAGCTGAGAGTGTTTCTGGGATGAAAATTGAAGATGTGGTTGTAGGTATCGCAGGTCAACACATACGCAGCTTGCAACATAGCGATTACATCACTCGGGCAGATGCAGATCAAGTTATTGGTCCTAAGGATATCGATATGCTTTGTAACCAGGTGCATAAACTGGTGATGCTTCCGGGAGAAGAGATTATTCACGTGCTTCCGCAGGAATATAAAGTGGATGGTCAAGCTGAAATCACACAACCTATCGGGATGTATGGTGGGAGGTTAGAGGCCAATTTCCACGTGGTTGTAGGTCAGGTGAGCAGCATACGCAACATTGGTCGTTGTGTAAAAAGTGCGGGGCTTAACCTTGATAAAATTACACTAGAGCCGTTAGCGTCAGCAAATGCAGTGTTGAGTCAGGAAGAAAAAGAAGCGGGAGTCGCACTTATTGATATAGGAGGTGGTACCACAGATCTTGCCATTTTTAAGGATGGAATCATTCGGCATACAGCGGTAATTCCTTTTGGTGGTAATGTGATTACTGAAGATATTAAAGAGGGTTGCAGCATTATAGAAAAGCAGGCAGAGCTTCTTAAAATAAAATTTGGTTCAGCGTGGCCGGGTGAAAATAAAGATAACGAGATCGTTTCTATCCCTGGATTACGTGGTAGAGAGCCTAAAGAAATTACGCTTAAAAACCTCTCTAAGATCATTCACGCACGCGTGGTAGAGATCGTTGAGCAAGTGTATCTCGAGATTAAGAATTATGGTCACGAGGAACAAAAGAAAAAACTTATTGCAGGGATTGTACTTACCGGTGGGGGTTCACAACTGAAGCATTTAAAGCAACTGGTAGAGTACATCACCGGGATGGATACGCGTATTGGCTATCCTAACGAACACTTGGCAGGCGATAGCGATTCTGAAACTACGAGTCCGTTGTACGCGACGGCAGTTGGTTTGGTAATGAATAGCTTAGAGCATCAGCATAATAGCGATGATGACGAGCCTCAGGATACGGCAGTTGTAGAAGAAGAGCCTGTGATCGAGCCCCTTTTGGAAGATGAAACTAACGAGGAAGAAGAAAAACCTCAAGAGCCTAAGAAACAGCGTAAAAGCATTTTTGATACTTGGGCAGAGAAGTTTAAAGACTTCTTAGATAACGCAGAATAGAAAAAAAGAGATAAGCGAAATACGTTTATTAAAGCCAATAGAAAAAGAGAAAACACAAGAAACAACCGGTAAAACGACATATTATGAGCAACACAGATTTTGAAAACATTTCGTTTGATTTACCAAAAAATCAGAGCAACGTCATCAAAGTGATTGGCGTAGGTGGTGGTGGTAGTAATGCCATCAACCATATGTTTAGCCAAGGAATTAAAGGAGTAGACTTTGTAGTTTGTAACACAGATGCGCAAGCTTTAGAAAATAGCCCGGTGCCTATTAAAATTCAGTTGGGTGTAAGCCTTACCGAAGGTTTAGGTGCAGGTGCTAATCCAGAAGTTGGTGAGAAAGCTGCTATCGAGAGCTCTGAAGATGTAAAACAGATGCTTGGGACCAATACCAAAATGGTGTTTATCACTGCCGGAATGGGCGGTGGTACCGGAACCGGAGCAGCTCCTGTGATTGCAAAAATGTCAAAAGAGATGGATGTACTTACCGTAGGTATTGTGACGATTCCGTTTCAGTTTGAAGGTAAAATGCGTAATGAACAAGCTCAGCTAGGGGTCGAAAAATTACGTTCTCACGTTGATTCGCTTATCGTGATCAACAACAATAAATTGCGAGAGGTATATGGTAATCTTGGTTTTAAGGCGGGATTCAGCAAAGCAGACGAAGTTCTTGCTACAGCTTCAAGAGGTATTGCCGAAGTGATCACGCATCACTACACGCAAAACATTGACCTTCGTGATGCAAAAACCGTATTGAGTAATAGCGGAACCGCTATTATGGGTAGTGCTAATGCCAGTGGTGCGAGTCGTGCTCAGGACGCCATCAGAAAAGCATTAGACTCACCATTGTTGAACGACAATAAAATTACCGGTGCCAAGAACGTACTGTTGCTTATCGTTTCAGGAACCGAAGAGATCACTATTGATGAGATCGGTGAGATCAACGATCACATTCAAGATGAGGCTGGTCATAGCGCAAATATCATTATGGGTGTTGGAGAAGAAGAAAGCCTTGGTGATGCGATTTCGGTAACAATTATCGCAACGGGGTTTAATGTAGAACAGCAAAATGATATCGTTAATACCGAAACGAAGAAGATCATTCACACCCTAGAAGATGAGCAGCGTGCGCAACACGATCTTACACCTAAAAATACCGGAGGGACGTTAAATTTTGATACACCTGCGCCAAAGAAGGAAGCGCCGGCTCCTGAGAAAAAGCCTATCGTGCATACGCTTGATGATACGGATGATCCAATGGATCTGATGGTGAATAAGCCTAAGAAGGAAACACCAAAGCCTAAAATGGATTTGATCCCGACGACAGAGTTGATCAGAAACCTTCAGGTGGTGTATGAAGAAGTTTTAGATCATTCTGAACCTGAGATCACTTTTGAAGACGAGGAGGAAGAGCTAGAATTTAAAATCGTAAGTGTTGAAGAACCTACGTACAAACCTCAGGCAGATTTGTTTAATCAAGAGGAAGAAGAGCAGTTTACGCTTTCTTTTGACTTGCCATTAAATGAAAAAGCTTCTCCGGCACAAGAAGAATTTATTGCAGAAGATGAGGAGGAAGAAGTGGTGTATAATTTAGATGATGACATCAACGATATAGAGGTGAACAACCCTGTGGAAATCGTTTCGGTAACCGAAGTGAATGAAAACGGAGAAAAGCGTTACAGCCTTGATGATTATATGGAGATGGAAGATCATTTAAACAGTGCACAACCTACTCAGCAAAAACGAGCAGAACCTCAAAAGAAACAAGAGGAAGAGATCGCTTTTGAGCGCAAAACTGTTGCGCCTGTTGAGAAAGAAGAGGTAAAGGAAGAAGATGGTGATCCTATGAATGCGCCCATCTCTCAATTGCTTACCGAGCGCGCTGCAGAACGCAGACGTATGATGAAGGAGTTTAATTATAAATTCCATAATAATCAGTCGCGCATTGATGAGATTGAGAAGCAACCGGCTTATAAAAGAATGGGAGTAAATCTAGATTCAAACCCGAGTGCTAAAAGTTCTATTTCACGTACTTCTTTAAGCACCGATGAGAATGATGAGATGCAATTACGCAGAAACAATTCATTCTTACACGATAATGTCGATTAGTTAGTAAAAACCGATGTAGGAGCGGCCGTTAGTGAAAACTAGCGGCCTTTCTTTTTAGTGAAATGTGTGGTGTGAAAAGCGAATTTTGGCTATATTCGCTCTCCAAAAATTAGAGAAGTCATGAGTTTACAGACCGAAGTAATGACGGCGATGAAAGCAGCAATGAAAGCAAAAGATCAAAATGCACTTGCTTCTTTACGCGCTATTAAATCGGCTATTCTTACTGCTCAAACTGAAAGTGGAGCAGGAGAAGAATTGTCTGAAGAACAAGAGATCAAGATGCTTCAAAAATTGGTTAAGCAGCGCAAGGATAGTGCAGCGGTATATCAAGAGCAAGGTCGAGAGGAGATGGCTCAGGAAGAGCTGGATCAGGCTGCGGTTATCGAGCAGTTTTTACCAGAGCAGTTGAGCGAGGAGAAGATAGAAGAAGTAGTCGCTTCAATTATCGAGAAGACCGGAGCATCAGGCATGCAGGATATGGGCAAGGTGATGGGGCTTGCGTCTCAGGAACTTGCCGGAAAAGCAGATGGAAAAACAATTTCTACAATTGTAAAACGTAAATTAGCATAACGATTTTTCGCATTAGCGAAATAAATAGGCTCCGTGGCGCAACTGAATAGCGCATCAGACCTGCCTGCCGGCAGGCAGGTTTCGGCTCTGGGGTTGAGATTGAAATATTGGAAGGATGTATTTTGTCTATGTTTTACAAAGTTTAAAAGATGGTCGGCTCTATAAAGGCATGTCCGAAGATGTAGAAGAAAGACTAATACAGCATAACCGAGGAGAAAATAGATAAACAAAAGGATTTCTCCCGTGGAAATTGGTTTATAGTAAGGGCTTTACTTCCAGATTAGAAGCAAGAGAATATGAGAAATATTTGAAATCTGGAGTTGGGCGTGAATTTTTAAGAAGAATAGTGTAACTGGCCCCGTGGCGCAACTGAATAGCGCATCAGATTTCGGCTCTGAGGGTTGGGGGTTTGAATCCCTCCGGGGTCACAAAAGGTCCAAATAAATGGATGCAAAAACCACGTATTTTTATTAAATACGTGGTTTTCAAGTTTTTAGGCTATCATTTAATTTGAAGTGATTTCAGTTTAAATGGTAGCAATATGGTAACGTTTTTCCTTCGCGGTAACAATTTTTAACCGCTGAGAAAACTACCTCTTTACGAGTTTTGATGGGATTGGATTTGACTTTCGTAACAATCAAGTTTAATTTAAATCAAAAACTATGCGAACTTCAAAAACCTTTTCAATTCAGTTTTGGGCTGATACACGCAAAAACAAAAATGGGGAAGTGCTTATTTATGCACGAATCACCATGGATCAAAAGAGATTAAGCATTAGTCTCAAACGAAATGTTCCTCTAGAATTATGGGATAGTCAAAGTAAACGGGTTCTTGGTAACTCGGTTATGGCTAAACAACTGAATCAATATCTTGATCTGGCCAAATCTCAATTGTATCAAAGCTATATGGAGCTGAAAGCAGCAGATAAGGTGCTAACGGCTCAAATGATCAAGGATTATTTTATGGGGGATGATAAAAGCACTAAAACACTTGTTCAATTGATCGATTATCACAGTGAGAAAATCAAGGGCACACTTGCTAAGGGCACTATTCGGAATTTTCAAATTACGGAAAACTATGTTCTCAAATTCTTAAAATCAAATAAGCTTGAGGATATCTTTCTTTCGCGATTGGATTATAAGTTTATTTGCGATTTTGAGAGCTTTTTGGTGCAATACTACCCTAAAGGACATCCAAGAGCTATGAGTCACAATACGGTGATGAAACACATTCAGCGGCTACGCAAAATGATTCGACTCGCTTATCATTTAGAGTGGCTGGACAAGGATCCGTTTAGACGCTGGAAAACTACCTTTGAAAAAACAGATCGAGAATTCCTTTCTGAACACGAATTGTCTAATTTGGCTACCTATGAATTTCCACTAGAGCGTTTAGAACGTGTTCGTGATCTTTTTTTGTTTAGTTGTTATACCGGAATCAGTTATGCGGATTTAAACAAGCTAACACCTAATAATATCTGGAAGGGTGAAGACGATAAAAAATGGATTGTCACGAATCGACAGAAAACAAATACCCGTGTAAAAGTACCTTTAATGCCTACGGCTCTTAGGCTTATTGAAAAGTATAGGGAGCATCCATTAACAGAAGTTTCAGGTACTTTATTTCCACCTATAACTAACGAGCGCGCCAATTTATATTTAAAAGAAATTGCGGAGGCTTGTGGACTTGCCAAGAATCTGACGTTCCATATGGCACGTCATACGTTTGCTACAACGGTGACACTGAGCAATGGAATGCCCATAGAAACCGTATCTAAGCTTTTAGGACATACTAAAATAGCAACTACACAGATCTATGCCCGCGTTTTAGACAAAAAAGTAGAAGAGGATATGAGCAAACTTCAAGAAGTTCTGCAATCCAAAACTACTTCCTCCAATAAAGCTGCTGGTAGGTTGAAGATTATAAGATAGTGGCGGTTTAAATTTTGTTTTTGGAGACAGCCTTACTTTGCATGACCGTAGAAAAATATAGAATTAAAGGCTATTCATTCTAATTGAGGCTGTCCTGAAACATCAGTCAGCCTCTTTCTTTTTCGGAGTATTCATAAAGGCGCTGTCTTAATGTAAGCTCCCTGAGTGCTCTTATTGTGCTAAATTCGAACTAGTATGGAAGCATCCATTGTTTTAAGTAGTTCTAAAATCTTACTCGATTTTCATTTTTTGAACTCTTCATTTGGTGTCTTGAACAAATGATGAAGGCTTATTTTGATGTATAGGTACATATTTTTCAATAATGTATTCAGTTATTGCTTTAAGAGTTTCTCCATTTACAGGATGTAAGCCAGCAGAGGTGTAATATTCAATTTCTCCTTGATCATTTTTATAATACCAGAATAATGGTTTTTGATTCTGTTCAGAAAAGAATTGAGTCGTGATATCTACATCAACCCGTCTAAAGTTCTCAAAACGTTTTTTTTCATACGGCTCAATTGCAGTTCCATAAGTAGAATAGGCCCCTGATCCGCAGGCTATTTCTTCGAATTCAGAACCTGTCCAAGTCATGCATTTTATAGATGCACTTGGTTCGGATGCTCTATTCTTAGCGATAAAATAAACTATAATTATTAACGTCAGGGCGAATGTCCCAAAAATAGAAATCGAATACCATCTTTTTTGATTCGATATAGCTTTAACTTTTACGGATGAGTCATCAATTTCTTCATTTTCTCTTAAGCCAATTTCTTCTTGTAGTAGTTCCTTTGCTTTGTTTTTATCAACGAACTCAGCAAAATCATTATACCCCAAATATTTGCAAAGCCTATTGAGGGTATGCTTGCTAGGTCTACTTCCTTTTTTGCCTTCACTAATACAATATTTATAGGCTTTTGTTAGGGTTTTTGCACTAGGAGTATCAATTGTCATCGAGATATGATTGCTCCAAGCGTTAATGGAGTCTCCTGGGCAAGACATCTTTGCTTTTTCAAACGCTTGTAATACAATTCTTTTTTTAGCTTCTTCTCCCATGTTATCCTAAAAATACAAATTATCATTGGACATTTTTCGGACTAATTCTTAGTGAACCCTTGAATTTATTGACGTCCAAATTTTGTCTAAAAAATGTCCAAAACCTGTCTGCAACCAAACCTTCATCCTTCCTTTACTTTGTTCCTGAGAATGATTGCTGCTATGTATAGCTAACATAGCTTTTCTAGAACATTCATTCTTACGGAAATCTATAATGCAGTGGCTCGGCCAATTTGGAAAGTAGCTTAAAGCTGCTGCATAAGATTTCCACTTTCCAAAAAACAAACGGAGTACTCCAAAACTCAATGATGGCTGAAAAGCGAAACTCTGGGAACTACCCGGACAGCCATCCCTTTGTTCAATCACAAAATTTAAGAAGATGAAGAAAATTATAATAGCCCTATGTATTGTGGCATTTAATGGCGTGCTTGCCTCTTGTAGTGCAGACGCTTATGAAGAACGTTTAATTAGCAACACTCAGGCTACTGAAGGAGATGATGGGGAAGTAATTCCACCACCGCCACCGCCACCACCGTCAGAAGGTGACGAATAATGCAAATAAAACAAAAAGGCTTGTGGCAACCTACAAGCCTTTTTTAGTAGTTTTAGGCTAAAACACAAGATGTTGTATAGTCGCTTTTTTTTTATAATATGTTTTTTAACTATTGGATGTGCTAATCGTACAGATACGAGTTCAGATTTTAAGCATGCTAGAGGTGATCGTGATTCAATAAGTTATTATGATTTAAAAGCTCAGAAGAAGGAATACAGCTTACAACAGCGTAAACAGTTTGCCACTAAAGCTTTTATAAAGGTTCGGTATAAAACTGCCGATTCGCGTTTTGGACGTCTTCTCTACCAAAAGAACTATTTGCATTTACTTTTAGGTGAGTACGATAGTTTGTTGATTTATGATAAGGCAATGAATAGTGAGCATATTGCTATTGATCCTAATGTTTTAGCTCTTCAACAGTATCTGATGGGTTATTATTTTGATACGATTGATCAGCAGCCAGATAGTGCTTTTGTATGCTATACCAGATCTAAGTTTTACTATCAGCAGGTGTCTGATAGCATTGGTATGGGAAAAGCACTGCTAAATATGGGGAGAATACAAAAGAAGCAAAATGATTATTTTGGGAGTAAAGAGACTTTAACTGAAGCTTTAACATTTATAAAAGAAGAGACTGATGCTGATACTTATTTGTCAGTACTAGACAGGTTAGCTCAAAATCATCGAAAACTGCAAAATTTCGAGGAAGCCCAGGCACTTTACAAAATTATTATACCCAAAAGTCAGGGTGTCGATATAATAACTTATAAAAATAATCTCGCAACAATCTATATTGACTTAGGGGAATATTTGAAAGGACTAAAAATCCTCAGGCAGCTCAGTAGTGACTCTTTGGTAAATGAAAGTGATCAAAAAGCTAGGGTACTTGATAATTTGGCTTATGCAAGATGGCTATCAGGCGTAGATGTGAATGACGAGGCGTTTTTAGTTCCGCTTAGAATGCGTAGAATGGCTAACGATCAATTGGGAGCAATTGCAAGTTATACGCATTTAGGGGAATTTTACATGGGAAGACAACCAAATCGCGCTATGGTCTATTTTGATTCGGTGATTGATATTTCCCGAAATCCTAATAATCCGCGTGCAGAACAGGAAGCATTAAAATTTAAAATGCAGTTGGCTCCACAAAACATTACCTATAAGAACAGGTATATTACATTGCAAGACAGTTTGTCTGCATCTGAACTTAAAGTCAAAACCCAATTTGCAAAGTATAAATATGATGACAAATTAAAGCAAGAATCTATTCTAAGATTAGAGAAGGAAAAAGCAACAAAAGAATTAGAAGCATCGCGTGAGCGAACTGCTAAGTGGGCTTTTTTTATGGGTGTTTTGGGACTTTTGATTTTATTGGTTTTAGGTTTTTATCTCTATAAACAGCATGTAAGGCGCTTGAAAACCCAAAACAGGGCAGACCGGGTTGAGGCCTCTTATAAAACAGAAGCGTTATTATCGCAGCGCCTGCACGACGATTTTGGCGCTGGTTTGCATCACGTGATGCTTTTGGTACAGAGCAAATCTGAGCCAGAAAAAATACTCAACGAGCTTGATAAACTGTATCAGCAAAGCAGGGACTTTTCTCGCGAGATCAATGCAGTGGATACGGGAGTGAACTATAAGGAGGCGCTTTACACCATGCTTGACCAGATTAAACCTGAAAATACCCGGCTGCTTATTTCGGGAAGTAAGGAAATTGCCTGGCAAGTTTTGAGCAATGTGACAAAAATAACGCTGTATAAAGTTTTACGGGAACTTTTTATCAATATGGCGAAACACAGTCAAGCTACGATAGTCACTTTAAACTTTAAAACGAATTCTGATGATATTGAAATACGTTATTCTGATAACGGAGTAGGGGTATCTCAAAACGAGAAAATTATAAAAAATGGACTTCTCAATACAGAAAAACGTATTGAAGCCATAGGGGGAACGATTACTTTTGATTCTAAACAAGGCGATGGATTTAAGGCATTAATTACGATGCCTATTTAAAAAGGCAACTCAATATGTTTAAAAAAGTTTTGATAGCAGAAGATTTTCAAGGAGATAACAAGAGTATTGTAGATACCTTGAAAGCTAAACTAAGAATACCTGAAGTACAGGAAGAGTTTTATTGTGACAAAGCGTTTAATCGCCTCAAAGTTGCTCATATAAAGCAAGAAGCCTACGATGTACTGATCACTGATCTTTCGTTTAAGAAAGATCATACTCATCAAAATATAGTTTCAGGATATGAACTGATAAAGGTTTCCAGAAAGCTCCAGCCTGATATTAAAATCATCGTAAACTCCATGGAGGAAAACCCGGTTCAAATTAAAACGCTATTTGACTCCTATAAGATTAATGCATATGTGTGTAAAGGCAGACAGAGCTTGGATGAATTAGTAAAAGCAATGGAGCTTGTGAGGGATGGAGCGTTTTATATTTCTCCTCAAATTGATCTCAACTTGGGAAAGAATTTATTTGAGCTCGATGAACTTGATCTGGTTATTTTAAAGAATCTAGCAAATGGTTTGAGTAAAAAGCAGATTCGAGTAAAATTGAAAAAAATGGATTTGAGGCCGAATAGCGAAAGCGCTATAGATAAACGTGTAAGCAAACTTTTTGATGAATTTGGCGCTAAGAATTCTACAGAACTGGTCGCCAAGCTTATTCGGGAAGGGTTAATCTAAAATCCAATATCATTTTAGTAAAAAAATCAATGCCTTACAGATTTCTGTAAGGCATTGATTTTTAATAGCCCTAGGTTTGAAATTTTATTAACTCAAACAAGTGGTGACCTATGGAACTCAATAATCAACTTAAAGCTCTTGCTGATAAAATAGATCGTCTAAAAGATCAAATAGAAACAGAAGAGTCTACTAAGCACGCTTTTGTATTACCATTTATTAATCTGCTAGGGTATGATACTTTTAATCCACTAGAAGTAGTTCCAGAGTTTACAGCTGACTTAGGTCTTAAAAAGGGAGAGAAAGTTGATTATGCGATTTTTCAAGATGGGCAACCTATAATCATCATTGAGTGTAAAAATTGGAGGGAAAAGATGGATCCTCATAATTCGCAGCTGTTCCGTTATTTTCATGTTTCTAAAACAAGATTTGCCTTATTAACCAACGGCATAGAATATCGTTTCTATACCGATTTGGAGAATCCTAACAAAATGGATGAAAAGCCTTTTTTAGAGTTTGACATTACTAAACTTAAAGAGAATGTGGTAACCGAGATTGCAAAATTTCATAAATCCAATTTTGATGTACATAAGATTGTAGACAACGCGAGCTCTTTAAAGTACACTAAAGAAATTCGAAAACTAATCTCAAGAGAGCTGCAGTCCCCTTCTTTCAATTTTGTAAAACTTTTCGCAAGTGAAGTGTATAGTGGCAGATTAACCGAAAAAGTAATGACTGAGTTTACTGGTTTAGTTGAAAAGGCGTTTAATCAAACAATAAGTGATCGGGTAAATGACCGTCTTAATGCAGCATTAAATAAAGAAGCAGAAGAACAACAAGAAATTATACCTGAACCAGAGGAAATAAGTAAGGTGGTGACAACCGAAGAGGAGTTAGAAGGATACAGAATTGTCGTAGCCATTTTACGTCGTAAACTGGATGTAACTAGAATCGTGCATCGAGATACCCAATCTTATTTTGGGATTTTGCTGGATGATAATAATCGAAAACCATTATGCCGATTGCATTTTAACGGAGGAACAAAATATATTGGACTGTTTGACTCCAAAAAGAACGAGCAAAGACAAGTTCTGTCTTCTTTAGATGACATTTATCAATTTGAAGACAAACTGTTGGAAACAGTAGATTTTTATGAAGAGAATAATTCTAGTTAAATCATCATACAGTTACTGTAAGGGAAGGGTAGGTTTAGATTTAATTTAAAGTCAATTCGATATGAAAAAATATTACGTAAACAATAAAGCACAAGATAATGGAGATCACGAAGTACATAGTGAGGATTGTTTCTGGTTATCTCTAGCTATTAGTTCAAAATACTTAGGTCAATATAATAACTGCTCTTCTGCTGTAAGAGAGGCCAAGAAAACATATCCTAGAGCTAATGGGTGTAAGACTTGTTCTAAGGAATGTCATACAACTTAAATAGTAATACCTGTGGGATACCGAAAAGGTTATTATCGAAAAGACGGGACCTATGTTCAAGGTCATTATACAAGCAAGACCAGTTTGAAGCAAAAGGATAGATAAAAAAAGGGATGCTCCCTTTTGGTGGTGGCTACCGTTGCCATTGTGAGCGTTATGGGATGTGATCCTGACGCTGATTGCCCATCTAAAAAATGTTCTGATTACAGTAGTCAGACTCAGGCGCAAAAGGATTTCAGTGAAAATACAGCTTACCTTGAGAATTTGGATCCTGATAAGGATGGGATCCCTTGTGAAAACTTACCAAATACTTAAATTATGATATCTACCGAATTAAAGAGCCATTTTCTCAGGCTTTATCAAATGGCTTTCTCTGACGATAATTTTGATGTCCTAGAGATGAAAATGCTTTACCATTTTGCAGAAGAACGCGGGGTAAGCAGGGCTGAGCTGGATACTATACTTGTCAATCCCTCGCACAACTCGGCAGTCCCAGACTCAACCGAGGAGAAAATATCTTACCTCTATGATTTGGCCCTTATGATCTGGGCAGATGGTAAAGTAGATCCAGACGAATTGGTCACGCTCAAAAAATACTGTCTAAAGTTTGGTTTTTTAGATGAGAATATTCCAGAGCTCACCTCTTTTTTGTTAGAGAACGCAGAAAAAAAACTGCCTAAACAACAGTTGATGAATTTAATACAAGAGTAATTATGAGTAGTCTGAAAAGCATTTTTACAGTAAAAAAGAACGAGAAAATTCCTGAAGAGAAACCTCAAGTTGAGGATGTTAAGCAAGTGAAACTTACCTTTTTTGAAAGTGGCTATGGCTCGTCAAAGCAGGCAGAGGGAAATCACCGCGTTTTTAGAACTTGTCTTGAAGAAGTCTATATGGATTATAAAGGCAAATGTCGTGAGAATGAGCAGTTGCAGAAAGAGCTTAAGGCTCCTTATCTCGATGAGAAAGGGAGACAGGAAACCGAATTGAAAAAGCGAAAAACCGTACTTGGTCTTTTAGAAGAAACCATTCAGGCTATAGAGAGCAAAATACGCTCCTTAAAAAGTGATATGGTTGAGGTTAAGCGTACGCCTGAAGTATATGGTCTGGAAGTAGACAAGCGCCCTAAGGCTCAGTTTTATATAGGATTATTTGTATTACTGCCCATAACACTCTATTTATTGGTCTTTTATATTTCAGCTTCCTATTCTGCTTTTTTCAAGAATTTTGACTCCGATAAATTGGGCGAGGCAATTTTTGATGCTCACGCTTTTTCAAATGCTTTTAAAGCTAGCTGGCAGGAAGGTATTTTTGTTATTACTATACCTTTTGCCTTTATGGGGTTGGGGTACTTGATTCATATGTTTCAAAAGCAGAAGGGTATAATGAGCTTTGTTAAAATAGGGATGCTCTTTACGATCACCTTTATTTTTGATGCCATTTTAGCTTATCTCATTGAACAAAAGCTCTATGATTTTTATAAGACACCTGATTCACCACCATTTGATTTAACTATAGCTTTTTCATCTGTGGAATTTTGGGGGATTATTTTTGCTGGTTTCATTGTTTACATCATTTGGGGATTGGTGTTTGATTTCATTATGAAAGAGTATGAAAATTTTGACCTGATCAAATCTTTTATCCGTTCCAAACAGGAAGAGATTAAGAACGAGGAACTTGAATTGAATAAAGCCAAAGAAAAACTTCCGCCAATTAAAGAAGAGATTTCAGGTATCGAAGGGAAAATACTGGATCTACAGCGTACTATTGATGGCTTTGTTTTTTCAAATAAACATTACCTCACCTATCACGCAGAATATGTGAAAGGTTGGTTTTTAGCAATTGCAGACAATTTTGATGGGCGGAAACGCCAAGAAGAATTGTACAGAAGCTGCGAAGAGCAGGAAAAGCTACACCTAGTAAAATACAATATTGACAACGAAGACTATGAGGGACGTCTGTATAAACTGATTAACTAATGAGAATTAAAGTAATTGCCAATCTAATATTATTAAGTTTTTTAATAGTTGCCTGCAAAAGTGAACCTAAAGAAGCTCATAAAGCCGTTGCAGAATCTAACGAGCATGTGGTCAGATTGTCTCCAGAAAGGCCCGACTTGAATGTAAGTATTTTACTTGATCTCTCAGATCGAATCAATCCGGATAAGTATCCAGATGAAGCTATGCAATTTTATGAAAGAGATTTGGGGTATATCAACTCTATAGCGAATGCTTTTGAAATTCATTTGAGAAATAAGCGATCGATAAAAATCAATGATCAAATACAGCTTTATATCGACCCGGAGCCTGCAGATAGTAAGCTTAATAAAAAGCTAGCAGATTTAAAATTGAAGTTTACCAGAGATAATGCAATTAAAGATAAAATCCTTGCAGTTACTGAAAGATATGACAGTATTCCCAAGCTTATTTACGAAGCATCAATTTTAGATGACGCCTACGTAGGCTCTGACGTCTGGAGGTTTTTTAAAAATAAGGTTAATGATTTTTGCATTGAAGAAGATCACCGGAACATACTAGTAATTCTAACAGATGGATATATTTATCATAAGAACACTGTGCTAAAAGAAAACGGCTTAACATCTTACCTGACCCCACAAACCATACGCGGATTTAAATTAAATATGAGTAACTGGGAGGAAAATATAGAAGCTAAGAATTATGGCTTCATCCCAGCAAATAAAAATTTAAATACTCTAGAGGTTCTGGTATTAGGCATAAACCCCGATCCTAAAAATCCATATGAGGAGGATGTTATTCTCAAGTATTGGGAAGACTGGTTTGCCAAAATGGGAATTGAAACATATGAGCTCAAACAAGCACTGCTACCTTCAGATATGAATGCTATTATTCAAGAATTTATATGGGATGAGTAAATTAATTCAGACTAAATTTGATATAGACGGGTAAGTGGTCTGAAAGTTTACGAGCTTTATCCAGCTGATCACAAGACATTACAAAGTCGAGCACTCCGCTATCAATGTATGTTAGATCCTTTGAATAGAATACATTGTCAATTGCGTGGTTAAGGTAGTCTAATCCGGTGCACGATCGTTTTAGAGTAGTTTTTTGCTCGACTAAAGCAGGAACGAAGCCGTTACTTTTTAATGTGTTAAATACAGAGTCTTGTACTGTGGTATTAAAATCTCCAGCAAAAATTAAAGATCCCGTTTTAGCATTGACAATGTGTTCAGATATTGCTTTTATTTCAGCTTGAGGATTATTATCGTGAGGTCTGGAATGAAAGTTTATAACTTGTAAAACCTTTGAGTCAAGATAAAAGTTTATCGTGAAGGGTTCACGATCTACTTTTGAATCCAGAGCAGCGATAAGCTTACCTCTATTCTTAATTTTAATATTAGAAGTTTTCCAGATGAACGCATAGCGCTCAGTTACGTACTTCGAACTATTCGTAGGGTCACTTATTACATAATCCCATTTAGCCCCTTTGCGGTTTAGAATGTCTGATAGCTTAGCTACAGCCTGAGCTCCCCCATAACCTGCAACAACTTCTTGAATAGCAATTATGTCTGTATCTCTGAGTATTTCTGCAATCTGCTCAAGTTCTTCTGTGTTTTTGGTTTTTCCAAAATCTTGAATGTTCCAGGAAGCAAGGATAAGTTCTTTTTGTTGAGAAAAGGATGCGAAAGAACAAAACAGTAAAACTAACAGTATATATTTTTTCATCAATGATCTAATTTGGCTAGAAATCTAAAAATACAACTATTCAGATATTTGATTTTATAGATATCTGTATAGCAAAACTAAAATTACCAAAGACTTGTAGTGCACTAACTAAATATGAAACTAGGGTTAAGCTTTATATTATTTAATTTTAGTGAGGATTCACAGGGAGTTGCTAAGCCAAATTAGCGGTGTAGAGGTTGTGAATTGCTTTAGCTCCGCTGAACCTTGGATTTGTGTTGTTGCTTATCGGAGATATAGGATTTCAATCGGTGTTGATTTTAGAAGCGGGAAGTTGTTTTTGGAGGTTTCAGAATACTAATTTTAGTGAGGATTCACAGGCACCGGAAGCCAGACCCGCAATGAGTTCGCGTTGTGAATTGCTTTCAGAATACTAATTTTAGTGAGGATTCACAGGGAACTAAAAGCCTGGGAAGAAGTAAAGATAGTTGTGAATTGCTTTCAGAATACTAATTTTAGTGAGGATTCACAGGGTCAACTCGGTAAGAATAGCGGAACAGGTTGTTGTGAATTGCTTTCAGAATACTAATTTTAGTGAGGATTCACAGGACTTGATCGCCTTGCTGTTTTGCTTTGATAGTTGTGAATTGCTTTCAGAATACTAATTTTAGTGAGGATTCACAGGCACAGCTATAAGTAACTCTATAGCTAATTCGTTGTGAATTGCTTTCAGAATACTAATTTTAGTGAGGATTCACAGGATCGTGTAGATGAAGGGCAGGCAGTGACTGTTGTGAATTGCTTTCAGAATACTAATTTTAGTGAGGATTCACAGGTTTCTGTAGCACAACTGGCAGACGCGATCAGTTGTGAATTGCTTTCAGAATACTAATTTTAGTGAGGATTCACAGGTTAGATGAAGAGGTAACGGTAAGTGCTGTTGTTGTGAATTGCTTTCAGAATACTAATTTTAGTGAGGATTCACAGGATTAACGGAATGATTGATTTAACATCATTGGTTGTGAATTGCTTTCAGAATACTAATTTTAGTGAGGATTCACAGGATCATAAACCTTTATAGCAAAGTAGCAACCGTTGTGAATTGCTTTCAGAATACTAATTTTAGTGAGGATTCACAGGCGCGAACAAGCAAAGTATATCAGGCGTTGCGTTGTGAATTGCTTTCAGAATACTAATTTTAGTGAGGATTCACAGGAATCAAAGCGGTCTTGTTAGAATCGCAATTGTTGTGAATTGCTTTCAGAATACTAATTTTAGTGAGGATTCACAGGGGTTGCCAAATCATAGCATTATGCAACTGGTTGTGAATTGCTTTCAGAATACTAATTTTAGTGAGGATTCACAGGCAAGCGGAAACGACATACCTATAGGCACCAGTTGTGAATTGCTTTCAGAATACTAATTTTAGTGAGGATTCACAGGCATATTTCCCTTCCGGAGGAATCACCTGCGGTTGTGAATTGCTTTCAGAATACTAATTTTAGTGAGGATTCACAGGCAGAAGTAGCAGAACTTAAAGACCAGTTAGGTTGTGAATTGCTTTCAGAATACTAATTTTAGTGAGGATTCACAGGTGCGTAAAAAAAAGGCCGATGCTATCAAAGGTTGTGAATTGCTTTCAGAATACTAATTTTAGTGAGGATTCACAGGGAATCATACACGATGGATAAAGGTGGCATTGTTGTGAATTGCTTTCAGAATACTAATTTTAGTGAGGATTCACAGGACTGTAAAACTGTACAACCGGGAGGTGATCGTTGTGAATTGCTTTCAGAATACTAATTTTAGTGAGGATTCACAGGTATATCGCCTTTAAAAGATGTTTGTGTCGCGTTGTGAATTGCTTTCAGAATACTAATTTTAGTGAGGATTCACAGGTCGTGAGGCATCAAATGCTCAAGCTCTGCAGTTGTGAATTGCTTTCAGAATACTAATTTTAGTGAGGATTCACAGGCAGAAAGGTGCTGCAACTGATCAAGATGTAGTTGTGAATTGCTTTCAGAATACTAATTTTAGTGAGGATTCACAGGGAATCATACACGATGGATAAAGGTGGCATTGTTGTGAATTGCTTTCAGAATACTAATTTTAGTGAGGATTCACAGGACATCGTTATGATCCCTGCTGACTTTAAAGGTTGTGAATTGCTTTCAGAATACTAATTTTAGTGAGGATTCACAGGCTTTGCTACAATTTCGGTGATGTCACCGCGTTGTGAATTGCTTTCAGAATACTAATTTTAGTGAGGATTCACAGGCAGAAACCCACCGTTGTTGGCTTCAACCTCGTTGTGAATTGCTTTCAGAATACTAATTTTAGTGAGGATTCACAGGTAATGGCTGAGTTTGAAAAAGCACTCACTGTTGTGAATTGCTTTCAGAATACTAATTTTAGTGAGGATTCACAGGCAGTGCGTGGCAAGGGATTGCAAAGTCAAAGTTGTGAATTGCTTTCAGAATACTAATTTTAGTGAGGATTCACAGGAATGTGACTTATAACCCAGGTAGTTTCTTGTTGTGAATTGCTTTCAGAATACTAATTTTAGTGAGGATTCACAGGATATTTCTAAGTCTGTTTTCATTCTTCACTGTTGTGAATTGCTTTCAGAATACTAATTTTAGTGAGGATTCACAGGGTCTGGCTGGGGCGATCAAGAGTATTTAGGTTGTGAATTGCTTTCAGAATACTAATTTTAGTGAGGATTCACAGGCTTGAATCTAGCTATATGATGGAGGCAGTCG